>JAKPTH010000017.1 GCA_029571125.1 bacterium | reverse complement strand
CACAATGGCCACTCGCTACGCTTCGTGGCCATTGTGCGGGAGAACCGGAGGCCCGCAACCCGGGGGACCGGGGAAGGCCGCGAACCAAAACCGGACATTTCTACTTAAATAAAAACCGGACATTTTAACTTTAACTTGACATATAAAATTAATTTTGATTTAATTTTTTTATTTTATCAACAGTTCACCATGCATTTTTTGCATAGTAATAATTTCATGGTAAATAACGCGAAAGCCATTAAATCCTGAAACGCGCCTAAAAACAAATACTTTCGAATAAAACTTTTTAACATGCACTTGGCATGCAAATTGTATAAGTATAAAAGAAAGTTTAAAACCAGGAAAGGATGAAGAAGCGGCAATAAAGAAAGTGAGAAAAAATTAAAAATCCTTATCTAATAAAAGATTAAAAAACAAAGAAGGAGTGATAATTATGACTAACAACATTACAAACGCTTCGGACGATAATTTCAAAAAAGAGGTAATCGAATCTAATATGCCGGTTTTCGTGGATTTCTTCGCCAGCTGGTGCGGGCCGTGCAAATATTTCGCAAATGTTTTAAACGAAGTCGCGCCTTTATATTCAGAAAAGGTAAAATTCGTAAAAGTAAACGTGGATGAATGTCCTGAAGTGGCGGCTCAGGCGGGGATATATTCTGTCCCGACGCTGATGTTCTTCAAAAATGGAAAAGTCGAAAAATCCATGTCAGGAGCGCTTCCCAAGGACGCTTTCATAAAGGAAATCGATAAGTTCATACAATAAGCGGGCGTATAGCAGAAACCGCTTTCAATCCGGCATAAATAAGATTTTTCATAACGCGCATATCTAAAAAATAACTTAAAAATCCATGTTGACAAACTTGCAGATTAATGTTATTTTTGTAATATAATTCTTAAAATATCTTAGAGTATTTTTAAGAATAAACGCCAATGACAGGATACGGAGAAAAACTATGAAACAGATCGTTGCCGACGCCGGATTGATAGCTAAATGCGGCTTATACTGCGCGGCGTGCGGGGCTTACCTGAAGGAAAAATGCGGCGGCTGCGAAAAAAATCAAAGCGCTTCATGGTGCGGCGTCAGAAAATGCTGCAATGAAAATAATTATAAAAGCTGCGCCGACTGCAAAAAATTTAAGGACGCCCGCGAATGCGGAGTGTTTAACAATTTCATATCAAAAACTATAGG
The DNA here is from genome assembly GCA_029571125.1 of bacterium. Lineage (GTDB taxonomy): Bacteria > Muiribacteriota > UBA9980 > UBA9980 > UBA9980 > UBA9980. The sequence goes on along the minus strand of JAKPTH010000017.1, from coordinate 6,720 downwards.
ATTTTTCCTGCGCTCGAGCCGGCCTAAATGCATAGATCGAATAAAACAAACCGGATATGAAGAATACGCGCGCGAAATGGCGGAAAAAAGAACCGGCACTATAAAGCCTTAGCCGCTTAAATATATAATCAAATAACTTAAAAATTAAAGTCAGTTAAATACAAAAGAGAGCAAATGCAGAATGAAATATAAATTTAAACCGGCCAATAAAGTTTTTATAAATTATACTTGTTTACTCAAGTATTTTGTGATATCATTATTTATAGTTATTTCAACCATTATTTTCATAACGATTGAAGGAGGAAGTTCAATGCAGGCAATGGCAAAAGAAACGGAAAGAAAAAACGCGGTAACTTTCAAAGGAAATCCGCTGACCCTGCTCGGTGAAGAAGTAAAAGCGGGTATGAGGGCGCCGGAATTCGAAGTTCTCGCCAACGATCTCACGCCGGTAAAATTAGCCAATTACGCTAATAAAATAAAGGTCATATCGGTCGTTCCATCTCTCGATACGCCCATCTGCGATTCGCAGACCAGGAAATTCAACGAAGCCGCGGCCGGATTTTCCACCGACACCGTCGTTTTAACCATATCCATGGACCTTCCATTCGCGCAGGCAAGATGGTGCGGCGCCGCCGGAATCAAAAACGTAGTCACGCTTTCGGACCACAAATCAGCTTCATTCGGCCTCGGCTACGGCACTCTCATATCCGAACTCCGTCTTTTATCGCGCGCCATATTCATAGTCGATAAAGACAATGTCGTAAGATACGCCGAGTACGTCCCGGAAGTCGCTTCACACCCCGATTACGAAAGAGCGATCGAAGCGCTTAAAAAAATAAAATAACCGGCGTTTAATATAAAATCCGAACGGCAATTCGAGCCGGCGTCAATAAATCACAATCAGAACTAAAATAAAAGAGCCTCCCGGACAACTTCGGAAGGCTCTTTTTATATTGCTTGCCAGCGGAATTTTTCTGCTTATTTATTTTGTTAATTAAAACGTTAAGCTGTAATTATCTTGATTAAAAAAGCTTTTAGCGTTTGTTCAGTTTAAGATATTTTACCGACTTATCAAGCCCCTTATAAAGCGCGTTCAAATTAGAGTCGAGATATCTTGAAACGTCGGGGCCTTCGAGAACGAGCCTTTTTGCGGCAGCCGCTTTGTACGAATCGAACAATTCGCCCATGTAGGCGGCAAGAGCGGCGTTATCGTTTATGGCGGCTAATCTTTCGTTAAACTCCGCGCCGATTACGAAACCCGTTTTTTCTTCTTCGGACGGATTCACGCCGGGAACGAACAGGCCTATGAGCTGTTCGGCGTCTTCGTCATACATGGTGTTTTTTATCATCTCTTTCGTAATGGTGCCTTCATTTATAGCTTCAACGAAAGCCGCTTTTATCTTATCTGCTTTAACGGCTATCGAAGCTGCATTTTTATTGGCGATAACAAGGGCGTCGCCGCTTAATTCGTTAACCGCGGCGCCTTTTGACACTACGGCGTTAAATTCGCCCGCGAGCGAAGCGAGTTTTGCCTCAGGCGCGCCGGGCGTCATTATCGGAAGTTCTTCTTCTACTAATTTGTGCTTTTTCAGCATTTTTCCGGCGGTGCGGGGAAACGAAATTCCCACGTTATAAATGACTTTTTTGAGTATCCATTCCCTGAATTTCTGCTCTTTAGAAAGCACAGTATTTAAAAGGATGAATAAATTATTGGTGCAGCTGTTGTTGATGGTGTTATATTTTTCGCCGTCGCGGTTTTTAATCGATTCTTCTATGGTATTTTTAAGAAGCGCGACTTTCTGCTCGTGCGTAAGTTTAAGCTTATACGGGATCAGCCTCTTTTTTTCTATGGCGCTGTACTGCAGATAATCCGCCTCGGTACCGAGCTGGTATACTATGAAAAATTTACCGAAATTTCCCTGCACGAGACTGTATTTCTGGCCCTTCAAAAGGCGCGCCTCTATAGACAGGACGAAGCCGTCGGCTTTCTCGTTCTGATCGCTTACGATCGGCTCGCTGAATTTGAATATCAGAAGGCAGTGCGCGGCTATCCATTCGGGCTCGAAAGGCTTCACTATGAATAAAACGTCGCTGATCTTATTTACGTCTATAGTGGCGTTTCTCCAGAACGGCTGTAAATTAGAGTAATCGTCGCTTTTCTGGAATCCCCATCTCACGTTCGCTATCTGATAAACGCCGTCGTCCGTTTTATTGATAAGCTGCGCCGGACGCTGCTTGGTGTTCCATTCGAAAGTTTCGGCCATGACCGGGGCGAGTGACGATAAAACGAACATTAAAGCCGCTAAAACCACTAAACTTTTTCCGATATAATTTTTACTCATAAAGTTGACCTCCGTCTGGTAAAACATTTAAAAATTTCTTTAATATAATTATAACTTATCGTTTATCATTTATATGCAAATAAATTTAATACATCAATTATAACAAATTTTAAGGCTTTCGTAAAGGGCTGAAATTTTGGCCCGGCGAGAGGCCTTTCATGCCCTTACTTTTTATCGTCAGGATTTTTTTTAGAACCGTCCTTTAACGAATTCAGCTTTTTTAATATTTTCTCGCGGTCCTCAGGCTTAAGCCTGGAAAGTTCCCGCGCTAACGCTTCAAGAAGATCGACTTCATCGCTATTTTTAACAGTCATAATTCCTCCGATCCGCGTAACCCTTTTAATTTTGAATGGCAGGCGTCATGAGCGCGCCTGATATTTTTTGTCCGCACGCATCTACCCGCTCACGGCCTATCCGGTAATTATCTTCTTCTGCCGCAGCTTCGCCCCGTCGCCTTTTTCGACGAATATCTTCTCTTTAGTGAACGGATTTATTCCAGTATAATACATCAGAGTCGACCAGGTCGACGGCGTCGGCGTGAATATCTGCACCTGCTCGGGATTTATTTTAAGCTCTCTGGCTACGAACTTTTTCATCTTCGCCATATCGCCTTCGGCGCAGCCGGGATGGGCCGCTATTAAATAATAGGTCAGAAATTGGTCTTTGCCGGCTTTTTTGCTCGCATCGTCGAATTTCCGCTTGAACTCCACAAGGCAGTCCGGGCCGGGTTTTCCCATCAGAGCCGTCACGGCGCCTTCCGTATGCTCGGGCGCGAGTTTCAACTGGCCCGACACATGATGGCGGGCTATTTCGTCTATATACTCCGCGCCGTGCCCGGCGTCGCATAAAACCATATCGTAGCGTATTCCGGACGCCACGAATACTTTTTTAACGCCCGCGATTCCGCGCAGCTTTTTCAGTAGAGCTATCTGCTTTTTATGGCTTATTTCAAGGCTCCTGCACGCCTTCGGATACAGGCATCTTTTATCTTTGCACGCGCCGCTTTTTATCTTTTTCTCGCATTCGATCGCGTACATATTCGCCGTAGCGCCGCCCGCGTCGGTTATATATCCCTTGAAATTATCCATTCGCGTTATCTTTTCAGCCTCTTTTATTATCGACTTCTCGCCGCGCGATACCACGGTGCGCCCCTGATGAACGGCTATAGCGCAGAAGTTGCACTCGCCGTAACAGCCGCGATGCGTCGTTATAGAAAAATCTATGGTGTTTGACGCGGCTACCGCGCCGAGCTTTTTATAATAAGGATGGACCGAACGGCTGTACCCGAGGCCGTAAATCTCATCGAGCTCCCCGGAAGTTAAAACCGGCGCCGGCGGATTGTGTATCAAATAACGATCGCCCGTTTTTTCAAACAGGCCTTTCGCCGTTAACGAATCATTACTCTTATAAAAAATATCGAACATTTCTATGAACTTTAATTTATCCGAAACGCATTGCTCATGAGACGGCAGCTCGATGTATCCGGCCGCCGGCGTTTTAGATATATAGCAAACGCCGCGTAAATACTTGTAATCATCCCGGCCTTCCTTCATTTTCCGGGCTATCTCCAGCACGGCATTTTCGCCCATGCCGTAAACCAATAGATCGGCCTTCGCGTCAAATAGCACGGACCGGCGCAGCGAGTCCGACCAGAAATCATAATGCGTGACGCGGCGCAGACTCGCCTCTATGCCGCCGAGCACTATCGGCCGGGTGTTTTTGAAATAACGTCTTATCAAGTTGGAATAAGCTATCACGGCACGGTCCGGCCGGCGGTCGTTCACGCCGCCCGGCGTAAGATCGTCCGAATTGCGGAACTTCTTCATCGGCGTATAATTGGCCACCATCGAATCTATCGAGCCGCCCGTAACCCCCCAGAACAGATTCGGCTCGCCGAGACGCGTAATATCATCCGGACGGTCCATCGCCGGCTGGGCGATAATCGCGACAGTAAAGCCTTTGCTCCAAAGATAACGCCCTATGACGGCCGCGCCGATAAAAGGACTGTCTATATAAGCATCGCCGGTGACGATTATTATATCAGGCCTGCCGATCTTTAGTTTTATCAACTCTTCTCTGGTGGTCGGTAAAAAGTCCATCCTTATCTTCTCTCTTGTTTTTATTTTCTGTTTTCTATTCTGTATTTTCTGTTTTATGCGCTCTATTCTCTGATCCCTGTTCTCCGTTCTCTATTTTGATGGGGAGGCCGAAAGGAGCTATGCCCCTTTCGCCTCCCCAAACCCCTCCAGCTATCCCTGAATTGCCTGACGCTTTAAGATCGTTGCTCGAAAATTTTTCTTTCCTGCCTTTAATTCTGCGCTGCGATTTTCGTTCGATCATTTAATTTCTTTCGCGCCTGACGTTCGTTTTGCATTCGCGCGCACGCGCGCGAATGCGTGGCGATAATGGCGCCCTTGCATATCAGCATCATAACTCACGGTAAGCATTTATTAAATAAAAACTCCATAATATCAATAATTACAAAGGCTATAAGCGCTTTTCACTAATAGATCTTTTTCGTAAGCATTAGAGTTGACATGCTAAAATGCCTTAATCGCACCGCAGTTGCGCGCATGCGCGCAACTGCGAACATACAGCCGGCAAGACAAAAAATAACGCGCCATCAAAAAAATCTGTATAGAACTAAAGCCGGGACATAAAAGCCGTCGATCACCAGGCATAAAGCGCCAGGCAGTTAAGGGGTTGGAGGGGGATCATAAGGGGGAGGCAGGGGCCATCGGCCTCTGGCCTCCCCCTTATCCATCTTCGTTCTTCGTTCCCCCGTTCCGTCTCCGGCCACACGCCGTTATTTAATAAAAAAGCCTGCCGCGGCCATTATAGCGCCTATAGCGAAGCACGCTTTGGAGGCGATGTCCAGCATTTGCACGCTGGATTTAGCTTCTTTAGCGAGTTGTTCTTCGGATTTATTAGATATCACGAACACGCCGTCGTCGGCTGTGGGTTTAGCGATCTGCAGTTCGCCCATCGAGTCGGTAGCCTCGCCGATAACGAAGACTTTCTGTTTGAGAGGAAAAATATATTCGCTGAATTTATAGCCGAGTATTTTGCGGCCTTCGCGCGTATAGTCCGAGTAATTGGAGCCTACCGAAAATGAGAAGCCGCCCCATCTGATAGCGCCGTTAGCGTAATTAACGTTATTGGCGGGCTCGAAGCGGTCGATCGACTTGACGAGGTCGAGATCGGCGCCGGCCGGGTTTATACGCACTTTTCCGGTATCGTCTTTAACGTAAAAATCTGCGCTGCGTTCGACGGATGTAATATTTTCGCTGGTGCGTCTGGTTTTGAGTTCACGGCGTTTGGTCTGCGGGTTATCCTCGTAATAATTTTCTTCGTATTCGATATCGACCTCGCTCTTGTAATAGAGGCATTTTTCTTTTGAGAGTTCCGCCGTTAACGGGTCGGGGCATTCGATAACGCCCTTAACTTCGGCGAGCTGGCGGAAGGACCCTTCGCCCATTTCGCCCGCGATAGTTTTCTGCAGTTCGATCAGTTTAGCGGCGGTATAAGTGTCGGTAAGGCTGAGCGCCGTAAGTTTTTTCTGCGAAGATTTTTTCATAAATATGCAAACCACGCCAATTATGATTAATATGACTCCGATTACGCTGACGGCCATAAATCCTCCTTAATAATTTAATTAAAAACGGCTTTCAATTTACAACAAAGGCGGCCGTTATAAGCCGCCTTGGATAGTTATTCGGTTTTATGATAAATTATCTGTCTTTGAGATGAGGTCTGAGATATTCGACGCATCCGTTAAGCGTTGATAATTTCATGTAATCTTCTTCAGGAACGTCTATTTTATAACGTTTGCGAAGTTCCATTATGATATCGAGAAAATCCATGGAATCGAGTTCGATCTGTTCGCGCAGGCGAACGTCGGGATTGATATTGCTCAAATCCGCGTCGGGCGCGATATCGGCTACGATTTCAAGGATCATGTCTTTGATTTGCTGGTCTGTCATTGTAATCTCCCCTTAATGTTTTATTATATTTTATTTATATTTTTTAACTATCAATACCGAATTGATTCCGATCATGCCGAAGCTGTTATTGAGTATATATTCTACTTTATCGACTTTTTTAGGCTTATTGATGACCAGGTTTTTAACGTCGCATGCGGGATCGAGGTTATCTACGTTTATGGTGGGATGGATAACGCAATCGTTGACCGAATCGAGGTTTCCCGCGAGTTCGAGCTCGCCGGCCGCGCCCATGGTGTGGCCTATGAAACTTTTAGTGTTGTTGACGTAAGTTTTTTCGCTCGCGCCGAATACTTTTTTAACGGCGTTGCATTCAGAAACGTCGCCCTGCGGGGTGGAAGTGGCGTGCGTGTTAACAAGGTCTATCTGTTCGGGAG
>JAKPTH010000014.1 GCA_029571125.1 bacterium | reverse complement strand
CTTCGGAAACCAGGCCCTCGCCTAGCATTTCAGTCTTTATAAAATCGTCGAGTTTTTTCCAGTAAGTGCCGCCTGGCGGTTCGAGCATCACGACGGGAAGCGGATTGCTCTTTCCGGTTTGAAGCAGTGTGAGCAGCTCGAAGCCTTCGTCGAGAGTGCCGACGCCGCCGTGGCAGAGCACTATTGCGTTAGTTTCCTTGGCGAAAGCCAGTTTTCTGGCGAAAAAATATTTGAATTTCAATACCTTGTCTTTAGCGATGTGCGGATTGGGCTCGTATTCGAAGGGAAGCCTTATCGAAACGCCGAAGCTTTTATCGGGGCCGGCGCCTTCGTTACCGGCCTGCATGATTCCCGGGCCGGCGCCGGTTATGATCATGTATCCCAGCCTGGCTATTTTACTCGAGAACTCGCGCGCTATTTTATAATTGGGATTTTCCGGCTTAGTTCGCGCGGAACCGAATACCGATACTTTTTTGACGCCGCGGTATTTCGAAAACATCATAAAAGCCTTATATACTTCCTTGAGCGAGGAATTAAGGATTTTAAGATCCAGCCTGCTTATCTGCGGATTGAGCAGCTTGAAGCCCGTGACTATTATTTCTCGAGCTATGTCTATATTTTCACCGGAAGCGAATTCGTCGACCAGCTCGCCTATTTTTCTATCGAGCAATTCGTTGCCGCTCGAATATACCCGGTTCGTAATTTTTTCTTTCATTTATAGCAACTCCCCGTCAGCGAATATTTTTAATCAAATCTTCGATATTTTCAAAATTTATCCTGTCGAAAGCGAACGCTGATTCCACTTTTATCGGGCCTATTACCGTCCTTCTGAGGGCGCTCATGTGCGCCGGAATCCCTATAAGCGATCCAATATCGCGGCACAGCGACCTTATATAAGTGCCCTTGGAGCAGCTGACCCTGTATCTGAACTTAAAGCCCTCGAGGCAGGCGTCGTAAAGCGGCTTTTCATCCATGGCTTCTATTGAATAAATAACGCATCTTCGCTTTTCGCGCTCCACCGTTATTTTATTGCGGGCAAGTTTATAAAGCGGAAGGCCGTCTTTTTTTATGGCCGAAAACATGGGAGGTTCCTGCATTATTTCACCCTTAAAAGAGCCCAGCGCTTCATGGAGGCGGCGGAGGTTGGCGGCGTCGCCGTAATAACCGGCATCCAGTGGCGTTTTTTCTATAATTTCACCGGTCGCGTCGTACGAATCGGTAGAAGATCCTATAAAAAGCTCGGCCTCATAGGTTTTATCCATATTCAAAAATTCGGCCGATTTTTTAGTGCCGCCGTTTATAAGCGTAATTACAAGCCCGGATGCTATGGGATCGAGCGTTCCTGCGTGCCCTATTTTTTTAAGCTCGCCGGTCCTGGGGCTTTTTTTAAAAGCCGCCTTTATCCTTCTGATTATATCGAAAGAGGTGACGCCCGCGATTTTATCTACCGGCAGGATTCCGCTGCGCATAATATTAGTAGTATTCATATCCGCCATAAATTACCGCTTAATTCTTTACGTATTCGCGGATATAGTCGCGGAATTCGAAAATCACTTTATTGACCGCCTGGTCGAGCGGCGCTTCGAGAACCATTCCCGCCGCTTTTTTATGGCCGCCGCCCTGGTATTTCAGGGCGAATTTCTGCACGTCCACGCTGTTTCTGGCGCGAAGGCTGAGCTTTATTTTGCCGTCGTGAAGGTCGCGGAATAAAATGGCGACCTCCACTGTTTCAATGGAAGTGATGTTGTTTATGACGTTTTCCAGATCGTCGGAGTTGGCGCCGCACTCGTCGATAACTTCTTTGGTGGCGGTTATCCAGCCGATTCTTCCGCTGGGGTCGAATTTAAGCGTGGAAAGCACTTTGCCCATCAAAACTATCTTGGCCGCGCGGTTGGAAAAATAAACCTTTTGCGATATTTTTTCGGGGCCGGCGCCGGCTTCGATAAGTTCTGAAACGGCTCTCATTGCCGAAGAAGTGGTGTTTTGAAATTGGAACCCTCCCGTATCCGTCATAATGCCTACATATAAAGCCTCGGCGATCTCGGGCGTGATTTTAACGCCCATATCTATCAGGAGGTTGTATATTATTTCGGCGGTGGAGGAATACGATGAATCCACGAAGCTTATATCGCCGCAATTTTCGGTTTTAACGTGATGGTCTATGTTGAGCACCAGGCCCGTGAATTTTCTGATATCCACCGATTCGCCGACCCGCTTGAGGCTGCCTACGTCTAAAACTATTGCGCAGTCGAAATTAGGCCTTTCTTCTTCGAGCTTTTCAAATCCGTATATTTTATCGGTGCCGGATAAAAATTTATATATATGCGGCACCGGCGATACCAGCGCCGTCGTGACCGTTTTTCCGAGCTGCGCCAGGCCCATGCCGAGCGAAACTATAGAAGCTATATTATCGCCGTCAGGATTGATGTGCGAAGTTATGAGTATATGGTCGAGCGCTTTTAATTTTTCGGCTATTTTCAAGTATTTTTCATCCGCGATCCTTGCCATAAATATTATTTATCGCTCTCTTTCTTGTCGTTTTGACCGTCCTGCGGCCCGGCCGGCGCGTCCTTCTTTTCGTCCTCTATCTTTTTGAGGATGCTGTAAATGCGTTCGGCGTTGTCGAAAGTTTCGTCCAGAAAAAATTTCAGCGTAGGAATATAGCGCATGGTAAGCCTTGTTTTAAGCTTTACGCGGATGAAATTAGCCGCGTCGTTCAACGCTTTTCCTGTGGTTTCCTCTTTTTTCTTGTCGCCGACGACGCTGTAGTAAATTCTGGCGTTTTGAAGGTCTTTTGAAACCTTCGCGTCGGTGATGGTAACGAATTCCGATATGCGCGGGTCCTTGACTTCGTTTTTAATTATATTAGACAACTCGCGAATCAGCAGTTCGCTGACGCGTTCAACTCTATGTTCCATAATGCCGTTCCTTATCTAAATCGCCGTCAGGCGGACATTTGATTTCTATCTTTTATTTTCTTTAGACTGCGCCTGGCCTGACATTTCAGAAGGTTTTACTTCCTGCATTTCGAACGCTTCGAGAATATCGCCTTCTTTTATGTCGTTGAACTTATCCATGCCGATGCCGCATTCAAGGCCGTTGGTGACTTCCTTCGCGTCGTCTTTGAAACGTTTGAGCGACTTAAGCTTGCCTTCGTAAATTTCTATTCCGTCGCGCACTACCCTTATGGTGGCGTCCCTTGTTATCTTTCCGTCTTTGACCTGGCATCCGCCTATGGTGCCTATATGCGAAATCTTGAATACCTGCCTTACTTCGGCGCGGCCTAAAACGACTTCTTTATAGGTTGGATCGTACATACCGACCATAGCCTGCTGTATCTGGTCTATCGCGTCGTATATTATGCGGTAAACTTTGACGTCGACTTTTTCGGTTTCGGCGAGCTTTTCCGCCAGGGCGGAAGGCCTTACCCTGAAACCTATGATAAGGGCGTTCGAAGCCGCAGCGAGAAGTATGTCGTTTTCGGTTATTGCGCCCACGTTGTTATGTATGACGTTGACTCTTACCTTGTCGTTGGAAAGTTTTTTAAGCGAATCCGAAAGCGCGATTATGGAACCCGCCACATCGCCTTTTATGATGATGTTAAGGTCTTTGACTTTGCCGTTTTGTATTTCGGAGAACAATTCGGAAAGAGAAATGTGCTTTTTGAGCTTCATGCGTTCTTCGCGCATAGCTATCTGACGGTGGGCCGCGATTTCACGCGCCACTTTTTCGGAAGTGACGACCTTGAGCTTGTCGCCGGCCTGCGGAACTTCGTCCAGGCCGGTAATTTCGACCGGCGTCGAAGGGACCGCTTTGCTCATTTTCTCTCCGCGGGCGTTGGCCATGCTTCTGACCTTGCCGCACGTGCAGCCGACGATTACGGGATCGCCCACCTGCAGAGTGCCTTTTTGAATCAATATGGTCGCAACCGGGCCGAAGCCTTTGTCGAGCCTGGATTCAATAACCGCTCCCACGGCCTTTCTTGTGGGATCGGCCTTGAGCGAGCGCATTTCGGATACGAGAAGGATCATTTCAAGAAGGCCGTCGATATTGATGCGCTGCTTGGCTGAAACTTCGACGCACACGGTGTCTCCGCCCCAGTCTTCGGGCACCAGGCCGTGTTCGGCCAGCTGCTTTTTAACGTTGTCTATATTGGCGCCGGGTTTGTCTATTTTGTTTATGGCCACTATTATAGGGATTTCAGCCGCTATGGCGTGGTCGATGGCTTCGATAGTCTGGGGCTGCACGCCGTCGTCCGCCGAAACCACGAGAATGGCGATATCGGTGACTTTAGAGCCGTGGGCGCGCATCTGCGTGAAAGCTTCGTGGCCTGGAGTATCGAGGAAGGTTATCCTCTGGCCCGAGCCGGGAAGGTCTACCTGATAAGCGCCTATGTGCTGCGTGATTCCGCCGTCTTCGCTTTCCACCACGTTAGTTTTGCGGATAGCGTCGAGAAGCGAAGTTTTGCCGTGATCGACATGGCCCATGATGGTTACGATAGGCGGCCTGGGTACCATTTTAGAATGATCGTCGGCCTCTTCGACCATCTGGCTTTCGGCTTCGGCCGTAAGCACCTTGACGGTATATTTATACTCTTCGGCTATTTTTATGACCACTTCGAGCGGCAGCCTCTGATTGACGTTCATTATGCCGAAATTCATGAGCTTTTTGATAACGTCTATGCGCTGCAGCTTGAAAAGGTCGCAGACTTCCTTCACGGAAAGCGGGCCTTCTATGGTAACCACTTTTGACTCGTCAACGGGAGGCGGCGCTACCGTTTTAGGCTGTTCTTTTTCAAACGGCTTTCTTTCTTCGAAGTTTTTGACTTCGGCCGGCTTTACCTGCTGAGGCTCCGGCTGCTTCTGCGCCGTCTGCTGCTGAGGCTGAACGGGCCTTTCCGGCGCCGTTTCCTTATGCGCCGGCGGCGGCGTATGCTGCTTTTGCGGAACCTGCTGCTGTACTGGAGTTTCCGGGCGTTTTACCTGCGGCTGCACTTGCTGCTGAGGCTTTGCGGGCTCGACTTTTTTCTGCTCGGGCTGCCTTGCGGGCTCAACATGCTTTACGGCAGGTTTAGCGGGCTCGGTTTTAATCTCGGCGGGTTTCGCTTCGACGGGCTTAACCGTTTCTTTTTTCACTTCAACGGGTTTCACGGCTTCTTTTTTTACTTCCGGATGCTCTTTTAAAAGAGGAAAACGCGAACCCGCGTCGCTTGACATAAGCTCCCCGATTACTTCAGCAATTTTATCCGCGTAAGGCCTTGCCGCCATGGTCCTGTCCTGCGATTTGCGCAGTTTGGCCGCGGAGACCATTTTCATGGCTTTTGTTATCTGCTGAATATTCTGGGCGCTTTTTATCCTTTTTCTTATGTCCCTTAAAGTAGCCATTTAAAGCTCCTTTTTTATTTTTTAAACGTTGCCCTGTATTCAGCTATTGCCTTATCAAGCTTCTTGTTTATCGCATCGCTGAATTTCTTTTCTTTTTTAAGGTCTTCAATAACGTCTTTATGTTTGTCGTTTACGTATTTGATAAGCCCTTTTTCAAATTCCTGAACATCTTCAAGCGCGACGTCGTCAAGGAACCTGTTGATGCCGGCATAGATTATTACAAGCTGGTCTTCAACCGGAAGAGGGGAGTTCTTTCCCTGCTTTAATATTTCTTCCATCCTGCGCCCCAGTGCAAGCTGCGCTTCTGATGATTTGTCAAGTTCGGTCCCGAACTGCG
>JAKPTH010000003.1 GCA_029571125.1 bacterium | reverse complement strand
TCCCATAAAAATGCCCCTTTCGGACATAAACTCAACTCCATATCTTTGCTGAATTTTATGTCTTTATTATAGGACATTTCTACTTTAATACAATAGGACATTATCACAAAAATTTGACACAAAATTAATTTTATATTGATTATATTGTTTTTTTGTATTAAGATATCGAGATTATTAGCTTTCAAATTTTTGGTACGCAAATTGCTTTTTAAAAATAAAAATTAAATTTTCAGGAGGCCGGTTATGAAAAAAGCTTTCAACACCAATCCAATTAAAGATATTAAATTTTTAAAATCTTTATTTTTACTTATTTTCATAATATTTTTAAATATTTTATTCATTTACTCCTATTCAGATGCGGCGGAAATTATTAAACATGAAGTGAAACTCGAAGACAAACAAATTTATTTCGAAGCCGTCGGAGTTCTTACTCCGAAAACCGTAACTACGCTGTCTTCTAAAGTCATGGGCACGATAACCGGATTTACCAAGCGAGAAGGCGAAGACGTTTCGTCTTCGGAAACCCTCATAACTATCGACGACGCCGAAATTAACGCCGATATGGCCGCTCTCGAAGCCGGTCTCGCCGAAATCGCCAGCAATAAAATAGAACTCGAAAAAAACCTCGCGCTCGCCGAAACCGGAAAATCGGCCGCCGCGGCTCAGCTCGATCTGGCATCATCCACCTATCAGAGAATTAAATCTTTATATCAATCCAAAACTATCGCCGTTCAGGAATATGAAAAAGCCGAAGCGGCTTATAAAATGGCGTCCTCTAAAATGAACGAAGCCAAAGCCCAGATCGAAGTGATAATTTCCAAGCGCGCCCAGATCGACGCGAAGGAAAAACAGCTGATGGCCAATATACAGAAAATGAAGAGGATGAAGCAGTACACGGTGGTAACTTCGCCGATAGACGGAAGAATAACCGCGCGCCAGACCGAAGTCGGAATGCTCGCGTCTCCGGGCATGCCGCTGGTCACCGTCGAAGATTATAAAAATATGCTTTTTTCAGCCGTCGTTCCCGAGCAGATCATAAATAAAATAAAAATAAAAGACCAGGTTAAGGTAATAGTAGATGTTATCGAAGATCAGGTCTTCGTAGGCGAAGTGAGCGAAATAGCTCCCACCGGCGATGTGATGACTCATACTTTTACCGTTAAAATCGCACTGGCTCACGATGCTCGCCTCAAAAGCGGAATGTACGCCCGCGGCCTTTTCGAGAAAGAAACCGTCAAAAAAATTTCAGTTCCCACGGATTTTATAGTTAAACGCGGTCAGATTTTCATGGTATATACATCCGAAAACGAATTTAAATACGTGCGTCCGGGAACCTCTTACGGCAACCTTACAGAGATACTTTCCGGCCTTAACCCCGGCGACGTTATAATAAAAAAATAATGCGCGCTATTAAAAACAGGCCTCGTATATTGAAAGCGGGCCTTAAGCGCTTACTAATCAAAGGAAGTGATTACGATGAAAGACGATAAAATGAATAAAGACGATAAAATAAATGAAACCGGCGGCGTTAATACAGCCGGAGTCGATTCGCACGAAACGCAGGAACATGCCGGATTCGCCGGCGGGCTGGCGAAAGGTTTTATAGATTCAAAGCTGACGCCGCTTATAATACTGCTTTCGCTGCTTCTGGGGCTTTTCGCCGTTGTCATGACGCCGCGTGAAGAAGAGCCGCAGATAGTGGTTCCCATGATAGACGTTTTCGTCCAGATGCCAGGCGCTTCGCCGGCCGAAATCGAAAAACGCGTGATAAACCCCATGGAAAAGCTTTTGTGGGAAATTCCGGGCGTGGAACATATATATTCGACCGCCCAGAACGAAGGCGCCATGACGATAGTGCGTTTTAAAGTCAGCGAAGACGCCGAAAAGAGCCTCGTTAAGATAATGGAGAAGATGGAGCACCATAAAGACCGCATTCCGCCCAACGTTTACGGGCCTTTTATAAAAAGCCGCTCCATCGACGACGTGCCCATACTCGCGCTCACCCTTCATTCTAAAAATCAGGACCACTACATGCTAAGGCGCGCGGCCGCCCAGCTCACCAACGAGCTTAAATCGGTGAACGACGTTTCTGAAGTCAATATAATAGGCGGCCAGCGACGCGAAATGCGCGTGGAGTTCGATCCCAACAAACTCGCCGCCTACGGAATTTCACCCATGGAAATAGTAGGCGTAATATCTGACGCAAATCAGCAGAGCCTCAATAATTCCTTCAAAAACGGCGATAAGGAATATAAGATAACCGTCGGAAAGTTTTTTAAATCTGTCGATGATATTAAAAAACTCGTGGTGCGCTCGGTTAACAAACGCGCCATCTACCTCGAGGAAATAGCTAAAATAACCGACGACGTTTCAGAACCCGAAAATTACGTGCTATTTAAAAACGGCGCCGCATCCAAAAAATACGCTTCCGCCGCCGCCGGATTCGAAAATGCCGTAACAATAGCCATTTCCAAGCGTAAAGGCACCAACGCCATAGTGATAGCCGAAGAGGTCCTTGATAAGGTCGAAAAAGTAAAATCCCTTTTCATCCCCGCCGATATAGAAGTTACCGTAACCCGTAACTATGGCGAAACAGCTTCGGAAAAATCTAACGAGCTTTTATATCACATGGCCCTGGCGACTATTTCGGTAGCCATACTGATATGGATGTTCCTTGGCTTTAAAGCCTCGGTCGTAGTAGCTATAGCAATTCCCGTAACCCTCGCGCTCACCCTTCTCGTATTTTACCTTTACGGCTATACTTTGAACAGAATAACTCTTTTCGCGCTTATATTCTCCATAGGTATACTGGTGGACGACGCCATAGTAGTCGTGGAAAATATGGTGCGCCACTTCCACCTGCCGCGCAACAAAGGCCGCAATATGCTCACCGTAGCCGTAGAATCGGTGGCGGAAGTCGGAAATCCCACTATATTGGCCACTATTGCGGTTATAGTGGCGATCCTTCCCATGGCTTTCGTTTCGGGCCTCATGGGCCCTTACATGAGGCCGATCCCCGTCGGAGCTTCCGCCGCGATGATCTTTTCTCTGATAGTCGCTTTTATAGTCACTCCATGGTCTTCCATACGCATACTCAACCTTAAAGATATCGAAGCCGGCCACGGCGGCCATCATGAAGGCGCTAACGACGATTTTCTGACAAGGCTTTATCATAAAATTATGGAGCCGGTCCTCGGCAGCAAGAAATACCGCTATATTTTCCTGGCTTCGGTGACGGCCCTGCTTCTTATTACCGTGCTCATGGTGCCCGCGCGCATGGTAAAAGTCAAGATGCTTCCGTTCGATAATAAATCGGAATTCCAGGTCATAATAGATATGCCGGAAGGTTCCACCCTGGAGCGCACCGCCGAAGTTACCAAAGAAATAGCTGAATACGTCGCCACGATTCCCGAAGTGAGCGATCTGACGCTTTATCCAGGTACAGCGGCGCCTTATAATTTCAACGGCCTCGTCCGCCATTACTTTATGAGAAGCGGCCAGAACGTGTCCGATATACAGGTAAACCTTTCCGCGAAGCACGAAAGGAAGCGCAGCTCTCACGAAATAGCCGTGGCGGCAAGGCCTGAAATTCAGAAGATAGCCAAAAAATTCGGCGCCAACGTAAAAGTGGCCGAAGTTCCACCCGGCCCGCCCGTGCTGCAGACGCTCGTGGCCGAAATTTACGGCCCCGACTACGAAACCGTTAAGTCGATAGCCGCAGATATCTCTAAAAAATTCGCCGAAGTCGACGGAGTAGTTGATATCGATACTTACGTAGAAGACACTTCGGAAAGATATCTGTTCAATATAGACCAGCAGAAAGCCGCGTTGAACGGCCTCAGCTATGCCGAAGTAATGGGCGCCACCAGGCTGGGCCTCGCGGGCCAAAAAATCTCGCTGATGCATGACGCCGACGAAATTGAAGACGCGTATATAAACGTCACTCCGCCCGAAAAACAGCGCTCGTCGGTCGAAAGCGTGCTTAATATGCACGCCTTTTCGCGCGCCAGCGGCCGCGCCACGCCTTTGTCCGAAATAGTCAGCGTGGAAAAAACTTATGATAACGTTAATATTTACCATAAGAATTTAAAGACGGTATCCTATGTGGTGGCCGATGTCGCCGGTTCGGAAGAAAGCCCGGTGTATCCTATATTAAAATTACGTAATATACTCGCTTCGTATCAGACGCCTTCCGGGCCCATCAAACAATATACCTTCACCACTAAAACTCCTGAAAATACTTCGCTCGGCTACTTTCTTAAATGGGACGGCGAATGGCATATAACCGTAGAAGTTTTCCGCGATCTGGGCCTCGCCTTCGCAATCGCCATGATCATGATTTACATACTTGTCGTCGGATGGTTCCAGTCGTTTAAAACTCCGCTCGTTATAATGGCGCCGATCCCTCTTACTCTCGTAGGAATTCTCCCGGCGCATTACCTGTTCGGAGCATTTTTTACGGCCACTTCGATGATAGGATTTATAGCCGGCGCCGGAATTATAGTTAGAAATTCCATAATACTCGTCGATTTCATTAATTTGAAAGTGGCTGAAGGCCTTCCTTTAAAAGAAGCCGTCGTCGAAGCCGGTTCCATACGCTTCCGCCCCATGCTTTTAACCGCGGCGGCCGTCGTGGTAGGGTCTTTCGTAATGCTGTTCGATCCTATATTCCAGGGATTGGCCATATCTTTAATGGCGGGCGAAATTGCCTCCACGCTGCTTTCGCGTATGACCGTGCCCGTGCTTTATTATATGTCGGAAACGAAGGAATAAAAAAGTGAACTGATAAAATAAAGAAACTCGAACCGGCGGAATTTATTTTTCGCCGGTTTCTATTTTATACTTGCTTATTTTTTCGTACAGGGTGGTGCGGTCTATCTTCAGTATCCTTGCGGTTTGAGATTTATTATTTTTAGTCGCTTTTAAGACGAACTGTATGTAATTTTTTTCGAGTTCCTCTAGACAGAGAAGGTTCTCGGGATTGAGTTTCGTCAGGCCGTCGGAAGACTGCGATACGAGAAAATTAAGCAGTGAGTCTGCGATCGTGAGATTTTTGCTTTCGGCCGCCGAATTGTTGGCGTCGGCGTTTATATTTACCGGCAGATGCTCAGCGAAAATCTGCTCTGTGCCAGGGCCGATCAAAAGCATGGTGCGTTTGGTGATATTTCTGAGCTCGCGTATATTGCCCGGCCAGTTGTGCTTTTGAAGCAGACCGAGCGCGGCCAGAGTTATCGCCGAAATTTTTTTGTCGAACTCCTTATTGTATTCTTCTATCATTTCCATGAGGATCAGGTGAAGATCGTTGATTCTTTCGCGCAGCGGCGGTATTTTGATCATCACTTCGTTTATCCTGAAGTAAAGATCGGACCGGAATTCCTTTTTGGCGACCGCTTCGTCAAGGTTTTTATTGGTGGCCGCTATCACCCTTACATCCACTTTGACATTTTTGCTGGAACCTATTGGCTGTATTTCACGGGTTTCAAGCGCCCTTAGTATTTTCGCCTGCATTTTAAGGCTCATGTCGCCGATTTCATCTAAAAATAAAGTGCCGCCGTCGGCCTGCTTGAATTTGCCTTCCATGTCGCAGGAGGCGCCGGTAAATGAGCCGCGCAGATGGCCGAATAAATGAGATTCAATAAGTTCGTCCGGAACGGCTGAACAGTTTACCGCCACGAAAGGCTTGTTGACCCTTTTGGATTTTTCGTAAATAGCTTCGGCTATGAGCTCTTTCCCGGTTCCGGATTCGCCGAGAATTAAGATGGTGGCGTCTGTCGGCGCTACGCCGTCGATCAGCGAAAATATTTTCTTCATCTCGGGCTCTGATGAAATTAATTTGGCGTATTTTACTATTTCGTTATTGTTGAATTCCAATTTTACCTCTTGTTATTTTATCCGTTTTCATTTATAATTAAATAATTTTACAGCTTTATATTCTATAACTAATCGTTTTTATTGTCAATGTTTTTTTACCCGGTAAAGCTGTTAATCATCAATTCAAGGCGGATGATATATCATGCATGGAAATTACCTTATATTAAAATTAACTATCCTAACCGTTATCTTATTTATTTTTACTTCGGCCGCGCCGCTATTAAATCTTTCAAATCCTTCGTTCGCGGAGGAAAAAATAATGTTTCCGCTTAATACTAACGACGGGTTTGCCGCGACTTTCGGCGAATTTAGAGCCGGGCACATCCATTCGGGCATCGATATGCGCACCAGAAGAAGAACCGGGTTTCCCGTGCTGGCGCCTTCGGACGGGCAGATCGTCAATCTGTACGGCGACGAGAACGGCTACGGATTGATGCTTACTTTCAAAGCCGCCAACGGCCTTATTTATAAATTCGCGCACCTGTCGGCTTTTGAAAACGATAAGTTCAAGCTGAACGGGTTCGTTAAAAAAGCCCGCGCGCAAGCTAACCGCAGATTTAATTTCGATATCGACCTTTCCGGCGAAAACATCAAAGTCAGAACGGGCGAGATCATAGCCTTTTCAGGCGATACGGGAGCCGGACCGCCCCACCTTCATTTCGAAATTTGCGGCCCTGACGGCTATAAAAACCCTACCGATAAACCGGCTAAAGATTTTGAAATATTCAACCCTTTTAATTTCATCGGCGCCGAAACTTCCGCCGACGATACGCCGGTGAATATAGCTTCAATATTGCTGATACCGCAGGACGAAAATTCGATGATCGAAGGAAAGCCCATGAACGCTTTTTTCAGTTTTAAAAAAGATGAACCGAACGGCTCCGCGCCGGATTTAAATATTAAAGCGCTCGGAAGGTTCAAACTTCTTGTCAGAGCATTTGACGAAAATAAAATTTTTGAGCAAAACGAATCTAAAATGGGCGTTTATAAAATCGAATTCAAGGAACTCTTTTCAGAGCGCCCTGACGGGAGCTTTTATTCGATGACTTTCGATTCTATGGATTATAAATCGTCCAGAATGCCCGAAATTGTTTATGACATGTATTACTCAAATATTTCCGGCGGAAATTTTTATTATAAATTGTTTTATGAATCGGCCGATCTGAACGCCGGCGCGCCGCGGTTCATAAAATCGTCCGCCGGCGGCGGAATCATCGAAATAAAAAAAGGCCGAAAGAAAATTTTCGAATTAAGCGCATGCGATCATCGCGGCAACGTTACTAAAAAAATAATCGAAATCGAAGGCGCTGAAACGGCTCCGCTTAAAACTCAAACCGAGTCTCAAAGCGGCGTAACGCTTAAGCCTGAAATAAAAAAACCGCGAAAAAATAACGCGAAAAAAACCGCTAAAAAAGAAGCCGCCGGCCCGGCCGACCCCCGGATAAGCGTCGAATATTTACAAAACGTAATATTGTTCAAGCTTAAAAAAACGCCGCGCGGCGGCAACGCTCGAATATTTCACGGCGCCTCGCCGCTTAAGATGTTCGAACACGACGGCTTTCAATGCTTTTATTCGGGGTATGAAAAGATCGCAGCCGCGCCTGAAATAACCGTTACAAGCGCTGACGGCAAATCCCATAAAAAATACTCTTTGAATTTATTCAAGGTCACGGCCGGTGAAGCGGTAAGAATATATTCCGATTCCCTGTGGAGCATCAGAATTAACCCTTCCGCGCCGGCAGGCGAAGCTTTTTACGCAGGCGAAGCCGTTTTATATCCAGCCGCCTCTTTCGGCCCGGCCAAAAACCGGTCGGCTTTCGGCGAGATATTTTTTTCAAGGCCGGTTTCCGGCGCTAAAATATACTACGATATTTCAGAGGATGCCGGAATTAACTCAAAGTACGGAATTTACGACGTATATTCTAAAAAGAATATGTTTCTCGGAAGTTCGGTGGAAGAGATTTCCGGACGCAGATATATTTGCGCTTCGATGAAAAACTTTAAGCGCTTGAAATGCACGGTTCTGAAGGATGAAAAACCGCCGGTTCTTAAAATTTCTAAAAAATCGGCGGCCAGAATTTCAAAGCCTTTTAAATTTTCCGATAAAACGGAAACCGATTTTTTGAGCTTTAATTTATTCGATCCAGAAACGGGAATTAATAAAACGGAAATTAAATTCTTTATCGACGGCTCCGAAAGCGGTAATTACGAATATTTTTCGTCGAGCCTTCTTAATTGCTATCTATACGATTTAAAAACAGGCTCTAACCTGACTCCGGGTACGCATAAATTAAAAATAACCGCCGCGGATAATTCCGGAAATGTCAGCTTGTACGAAAAACAATTTAAAATAGTCAGATAAATTATTAACCTTGCTCTTTTAATTTTTTATGAGTAAATTTATTAGTTCTCCGTTGTAAACTCTCAACTTGAAATTGGCTTATTTTAAAGGTTATTAACGATTTTTTTGATAAGGGAAGGCGAGGTGCCACGGCCCCTCCCTTCCCTTAAAATCCCTTCCAACCCCCAATTAGCCTGACGCTTCATTTCTGCTCAGCGCCGGTTTTTCTGCCGGCCATTCTACGGCCTTTTCTGCTGCGGCTTTAACCGGGCCGTGCTTTCTTAATGATTCTAGAAAATGTTATGGCTTGAAATTAATTAATTATTTGATTGATTAATTTTCTTGACCGTCTAAATTTCTTTTCCACTGAGCTTTTTACTGATTTTTCTTTCATCTCTTATCAATTGTTTTCATTATATTTTTCTGCTTTATTTTTCTTTTGTTTTGCTCTTTTTTATATTCTTTTACTTTTGCTTTATCTTTCTCGTCTTGTTTCTTACCTTTGTTTTTTCTTCTTGTTCTGTTTTTGCAGACGCTCGCATGCGCGCGTCTGCGCAGCAATAACGGCTTATTTATTAATCCGCATAAGGGTTTCACGGCAGGCGTTTTGGTTAATCAGCTTTCATTTAGCCACTAACAAAAACGGCTAATTATTAATGCCCGGCGCTTTACCTAATCAGCCTGATAAAGTGCTTTCGGATAAAAATTTATTGCCCAAGTTGCTTTTAAGCTTGCAGCAGATGCCGGACAACATTTTTGAACGAGTCCCCGAAAAATTATCTGACACCCGCATTAAACTACCCATTCAAAGTAAAAAGGAACTAATATTTTATATATAAAGCTCGCAGGGCGAGCCCCAACCTTCACTATTCACTATTCACTGTCCATTCTACACTATTAACTAATACGCGCGCCCCATGAAACGAAAACGAGCCCCCGGAGAAATTTGTGCGGCGCCCTGTCCGAAGCTACACGCTTAAATTTAAAAGAGTCTTATATATTAATCATTAAAAAGCGCTCAGAAATTTAAAGATA
>JAKPTH010000002.1 GCA_029571125.1 bacterium | reverse complement strand
TCCCGACTGCTTTGAAAAGATAAAGCTGCGCGACACAAGAAGATACGGTAATTCCATGCTCACTTTTTATGCGGCCGCCGGGCCGAAGCCCGAAGAAAAAGAAGGAAACTGATATGACGACGGCGATATATCCGGGTTCTTATGATCCTATTACCTACGGACATTTAAATATAACTTTCAGGGCCGCCTCGCTCTTCGACAAGGTTATTTTGGCTCTGGCCATTAATTCGAGCAAGAAATGCCTTTTTTCACTTGACGAGCGCATGGAGCTCATGAAGCATGGAGTCGCCCATTATTCCAGGGAAAAGAACCTTAACGATTCGAATATCGAAATCGCTCAGTTTGACGGTTTGCTCGCCAATTTCGTCACAAAGTATGAAAAACCCGTAATTATAAGGGGATTACGCGCGGTTACGGATTTCGAATCCGAATATCAGATGGCGCTGATGAACCGTTATCAAAATTACCAGGTCGATACGGTTTTTTTGATAGCTTCGCTCAGATATTCGTTTTTAAGCTCTTCGATAGTAAAAGAAATAGCCCGGCATAACGGCGATTATAAAAAGCTTGTGCCGCCGGGAGTTTACGATAGGCTATGGGAAAAATTCAACAACCAGACAAAATAATTTAAACTGCAGGGTAGATGATGATCGAAGAAGGAAAAGTAGTTAGAATTGAAGACGATTACATTTTTATCGAGCTCAAGCATAACGAGTTCTGCTCGAAATGCTGGCGCTGCGTGGAAGAATTCGAGGACGAAGACGAGCTGATGGAAGCCGAAGAAGATGAAATCGATTACGAAGATTTAAGAGTCCGCCAGGTGTTAAAAGTTAAGAACGAAATTAACGTGGAGATGTACGATCGCGTAGAAATAGAAGTGGCCAATAATATTTTTTATGTAAACCTGCTGCTTGAATATATTTTACCGATCGGCGATTTTATTATAGGGTTCGCCTTGGCGTATTATTTTTCGTCTTATATTGAATATTCGTTGCCGCTCGCTAACGGACTGGCGCTTGGAACCATTTTCTTCACTCTGTCTTACTGGCTCGCCAGATTTTTTTCGAGCGAAATTTTACAGTCGTGGAACAAGTATCCTAAAATAACCAGGATTATTAACAATTGATTAAAACGAAAAGCGGGTGATAATATGTCGCTGTTTAAGCTTAAAGTATCTGCATTAAATATATTCATATATGCTCTTGTTATTTTGTGCGCCGTCTTTAATTCGTGCCGCGTTTACGCCTCCGGCGATCAAAACGGCGATACCGCTTCCATAAGCGTTTTAAAAGTTGGCAGAATCCCTTATTTAGACCCGCGCAAGATGGTCAGAAATTATGAAAGCATGATGGAATACCTTAAAAACGAGCTTAAAATTACCGAAGTGAGGCTCGTTTTGACTCCTGATTACAACGCCCTGACGCAATTTTTAAAAGAAGGCAAAATAGACGTCGCATGGCACGGCACTTTCGCATATCCAAAGGCCAGGGAAATTACGGGCGCGAAAGCTATTTTAACTCCGATATGGTCGGGTAAAAAAAGTTATTGCGGCATCATAGTAGCCCGTGCCGATTCAAATATAAATAAAATCGAAGACCTTAAGGGCAGATCATTCGCTTTTACCGATAAAAAAAGCGCTTCGGGCTATTTTCTGCCCAAGATTTTCCTGCTGGAAAATAAAATAGACCCTGAAAAAGATTTCGCCAGAGTTGATTACATAAAAAAGCATGATAACATACTTTACAACGTGCTTTATAAGAAATTCGACGCCGGGGCGGTTTACGACAAGGCATTTCAGCTTCTTAAAAACGACGAGGAAAGAAGCCAGCTGAAGATCGTTTCCAGAACTTCAGATATACTGAACGAGCCTATAATGGTCAGAAAAGACCTGCCGGAAGCGTTTACGGCAAAAATCAAAGCGGCGTTTTTAAAGCTTAAATCTTCCGATCCCGCTACGGCTAATATTTTGAAAGAAATCGGCAATCTGGACGGATTCGTTGAATCCACCGACGCGGATTATGAAAGCGTGGTTAAACTGGCTGAAAAATATAAATCAGTATTCGATGAACAGACCGGCGAGGTTTCGGTTGGCAATACTAAAAATTAGTTGACTATGTCGTTATTATATGATACACTATTCGCAATTTACGAACCAATCCTCACTCTGGCCGTTAACCTTTAGGAGGTAATAGATGCAAAAGTTACGAAAAATAACTTTTTTAGCCTCGATTTTTATAGCAGCTTTTTTATTATCCGCTCAAATATTCACGAATTATACTCCGGCGCATTCTCAGACGCCGGCAATCAAGGTTTTAAAGCTCGGCCGGATTCCATACCTCGATCCGCGTAAAATGGTTAACGACCATCAGAAACTTCTCGAATATCTCAAAAAAGAACTGAATATCGAAGACGCCCGTCTTGTTCTGACGCCCAATTACGACGAGCTCAACAAGTTCATAAAAGAAGGCCAGGTTGATATCGCGTGGCACGGAACTTTAAATTACCCTAAAGCGAGGCAGGAAGCCGGCGCCAGGGTAATTCTAATGCCCACCAGATTCAACAAGACTTCCTACCGCGGCATGGTAGTGGTGCGCGCGGATTCCGGCATAAACACTATCGCCGATCTTAAAGGCAAATCTTTCGCTTATGTAGATAAAAAAAGCGCTTCGGGCTATTTTTTCCCAAAAATACTCATGCTCGAAAACAACATTGATCCCGATAAGGATATCACAAAAATAGAATATATGAAAAAGCACGATAACATCTTATACAATATCCTGTATAAAAAATTTGACGCCGGCGCAGTGTACGACGACGCCCGCGAGCTTTTGAAAACCGACGAGCAAAGATCGCAGATCAAGGTGCTGGCTAAAACCGCCGAAATTTTAAACGAACCCATAGTAGTCAGAAGCGGTCTGGATGAAGCCACCATTAAAAAGATCACGGACGCTTTTTTAAAGCTGAAAAAAAGCGATCCGCAGACCGCCCCGGTTCTGGAACATCTTGGAAACGTCGAAAGCTTCGTTCCGGCCGCCGATAAAGATTACGATGAAATAGTCAATTTAACTCAAAAATATCAGAAAATTTTCGAAGAAGAAGCGCATGCCACAAAGGAAGTACAGGTTTCGTCGCCCGCGGCTGCCCCTTCAGTTTCAGATACTAAAGAAACCGGCGTAAAATAAAAATTTAAGAAAGATGAATTTTTAAAATGGCGCATGAAGAGATAAAGTTCAGTTTAACTTATAAATTCATAATATTCGTTACCGCGCTCATCGTCGTGGTGCTGTCGGCGCTCACTTACGTCGTCATCACTCACGAACAGCAAATCATTACTCAAAAAATGCAAAATTCAGGCCTTTT
>JAKPTH010000354.1 GCA_029571125.1 bacterium | reverse complement strand
TTTTCATCTGATCTATTATCTTTATGCAGTATTCGTTGAGCCTGTCGAGATTTGGCCCCTGTAATACAAGCTGGAACGGAGAATTTCTTCCGCCGCCGATGGAAATGTCGGCGACTTCTTCAATGGCCACTTCGCCGCCTTTGAAATTTTTTAACTTTTCACGGTATTCTTTCATAAAGGCTTTCTGGTTTTTATGCGGCCTTTCGAGCTTCGGAATAAGCTCTACGAATATGCTGGCTACGTTCGCCTTTTCCTGCGCGTCGGCGCCTATGGTAGTAAATACCGTCTTAATATATTTTTTATCGTTTAACAGCATCTCTTCGATTTCCTTTACGGCTTTCTGAGTGAAGTCGATGGAAGAGCCGGTGGGAGTTTCTATGCTTATGCTGAACTGGTCTTTGTCTTCTTCCGGCTTGAACTCTGATTTAATGCTTTTTGCCAGAATCAGACTCGAATATAAAAGAAGCCCGCTTAAAATAATTACTACAAGACGCATATTGAGACTTCTTTTCAATATCCAGATATAAACGCCGTCTATGAAATCGAATATCTTTTCAAAAAAATTATAGGCCGCGCCGTGCTCTTTGTGGACGTTCATAAAACGGGAACACAGCATGGGAGTGAGAGTGAAAGATATGAAAAGCGACACTAAAACTGCAAATGTGACCGTCATGCCGAATTCGAAGAAAAATTTGCCGATCATGCCCTTCATGAACGCCACCGGCACGAAAACCGCCACTATCGAAAAAGTGGTGGCGAGCACCGCGAGCCCTATTTCTGCCGTGCCGTGCAGCGCGGCTTCGCGAGGGTTTTTATCCTCTTCCGCCTGGTGGCGGTATATATTTTCGAGCACGACTATCGCGTCGTCTATGAGCATGCCTATTGAAATGGAAAGCGCCAGCATCGTGAGATTGTTGAAGGTGAAATTCATATATTTCATGAATGCGAATGTGGATATGACCGAAGTTGGGATCGCCATTGCCGATATTAACGTAGTTTTTACGTTTCTTAAGAAGACGAAGACTATGAAAATAGCGAGACCGCCTCCGAAAAGAAGGTGAAAGAAAACTTCTTCTATCGAAACCTTTATGAATTTCGACTGGTCGGAAACGGTTATGAGGTTCATTCCCGAAGGAAGATGCGACTTTAATTGCTCGACGGTTTTTTTGACGGCGTCGGCCACCTTTACTGTGTTCGTGCCGCTCTGCTTCGATACCTGGATGGCTACGGCGCGGCTTGCGTTCAGGCGGGCGAAGTTTTTCTGGTCTTCCACGCCGTCTTCTATGGTGGCTATGTCGCCGAGCTTTACTACATATCCGTTTTTGATGGCTACGTTGATCTTTTTAAAATCTTCGACCCTTTCGACTTCGCCTTTTACCTTTACCACGACGTCGCGCGGACCCGTTTCAAGATTGCCGCCCGGTATTTCTATGTTCTCGGTTTGAAGCGCGCGCGCGGCTTCGCTTACCGTTATATCGTGGCGCACCATTTTTTCGTTATGAAGCCATATCCTGATCTGACGTTCCAGACCGCCTATTATTTTTACCGATCCGACGCCGTTTATCTTCTGGAGCGCTTCTTTGACGACGTCTTTTGCGTAGCGGGTGGTTTCTTTTATGTCTTTATCCGAAGAAAGCACCATTGCCATTATAGGCTTGGCCCCGACGTCCAGCTTTTCGACTATAGGCGCTTCCGCTTCCAACGGAAGGTCGCTTTTTACGCGGGCTATTTTATCGCGCACTTCCTGCGCTACCACATCCACGTTTTTTTCCAGCTCGAACTGGATGATTACCTGGCTTATGTTTTCAAGCGATACGGAACGCAGCTCCTTGATGCCGCTTATAGTGTTTACCGCCTCTTCTATTTTGTCGGTGACCTTCAGCTCCATCGTTTCCGGGGAACCGCCCTTCAATATGGTGGTGACCGTTACAAATGGAAAATCGACGTTCGGAAAAAGATCGACGCCTATCATGCCGTAGCATATCAAACCGAATACTACGAGCGCAGATATGACCATTGTCGTAAAAACGGGCCTGCTTACGCTGACTTCAGCTAAATACATAAAAACTCCTTAGAATTTTAAAATAAAGGTTTGTGAAAAAAAAGCGGCTTAACGAAATTTCAATATTTTTCTTATTTATGGGGAAAAAAATGAAAGTCTTGAACGGACGTTCATTTAATGAATTATGCTACGAGTGAATTATTTTACTAATTTTTAAGGTGTTTGTCAATAGATATTATGGATTAATGAACAATAATTCATTTATACGAAACAAACCCCGATTTTAAGGCTAAGCCGGCCGTTGTTTTGCTCCTGCCGCTTTTTTATCATTACCGCGCGCCGTTTTTTCTGAGGATTTCCGCGGCCTCTATCTTATCGTTTTCAAGCGCGAGCTTCAGCGGTGTGTTGCCGTACCTGTCCGTTAAATTAAGATCGGCTTTGTTTTTTATCAGCAGCTCTATGACGCTTTTAGACCCGGCCATGGCGGCAAGATGCACGGCGGCCTTTCCGTCGTCGCCGCCGGCGTTGACGTTGGCGCCTCCGGCTAAAAGCAGCTCGGCTATGTCGGCTTTTCGGTAATAAGCGGCCATTAAAAGCGGCGATTGCCAGAGATGCTCCATGGAACCTCTTCTTACATTTTTTACGCCGAACCCTCTGGCGTTGACGTTGGCGCCCTTTGATATAAGATAGCCGGCGAGCTCCCTGTCATAAGAAGCTGCGTAGCAAAGCGGAGTGGCGCCGTTTATGTCTTTATCTTCTATTTCGATTCCTTTGTCAAGTAAAGCGCCCGCTATTTCGGCGTTCATCGCCCTGTGAAGAGCGCTGCGGCCGAAATTGTCGCGCGCTTTTACGTCGGCGCCTTTTTCTATGGCGTGTTTCAAAAGCTCGGGCTGGAAAGCCGAAAATATCGGCGTTTCGCCGAAATTGGCCCTGGCGTTTATATCCGATCCCGCCGAAACCAGTTCGTCAATGATTTGCTTGTAAACCGCGGTTTTTTCTTCGTTAAAACCTCTTACCGCGTAATGTATAGCGCATTCGCCCGCGGCCGATTTTAAATTCACATCGGCTTTTTTCGATAAAAGCAGCTTCGTTTTTTCAATGTCCGCCCGCCCGGCGGCTTCCATTAAAGGACTCGTTCCCAGCGCGTCCTGCGCGTTGATATCGGCGCCTTTTTCTATTAAA
>JAKPTH010000708.1 GCA_029571125.1 bacterium | reverse complement strand
AAGCCTAATTATATTATCCTGCATAAAATCATTCCCCGGCAGGAACCTGAAATTTCCTCCGGGGAAGATAATGTCGAAACTTTAGACTTGTTTTAGGTCAAACTATTTTTTCTTTGTTTTAACGACTAAGTCGCTTAACATTTTGCCGGCTTTGAATTTAGCTACGGTTTTCGGAGCTATTTTCATGGTTTTGCCGGTTTGCGGATTGCGGCCGTTTCTGCCTTTTCTTGTGTAAACCGAGAACGTTCCAAAACCTACCAGTGTGATTTTTCCGCCTTTTTTCAGGGTGTCTTTGATTACCTGTAAAGTTGTGTCGAGGCCCTTCTGAGCGTCTTTGAAAGTTAATTCGGCCTTTTTAGCGACTTCCTTCAGTAATTCGGTCTTGTTCATTGTACTCCCCCTTGTTTTAGTTTGATAATTTAATTGTAAATCATAATGTGCGATTTGTCAAGTACATCATAAATAAAAATATTAGAATTTATTGAAAATGCCTTTAAACAAATAATTTTCACGACTTTGGTGATGAGTCCTAAAACCTTTTCTGAATCGCATTAATTAACATTATCATATATGCTGATAGGTTAATTTTTAGCCTCCATCATATTTATTCATAATTCATAATTCGTGATTTATTATAGAGATTTTGCCGCATTGACAGATAAAGCCTTTTAGTGTAATATATTTAAAAACGCATATTAAAAACGCGTGGTTAATATCGTAGAAACTCTCGATGAAAGGCCGGTATAAAATGAAATATATTTTTTTAATGATATTATTTTCCATGATGCTCGTTTCTCCGCAAGCGGCGGCGTTCGAACTGGAGTGCGACGAAAAGCCGCTGAGCGAAGTCCTGAGACTTTTCGCCGAAGAACTCGGCGTTAATATAATAGCCGATCCGAAGACGCGCGATATCAAAGTGAGCGTCTCGCTGAAAAACATAGAGGCATAAGACGCGCTGGAGCTCGTTTTAAAGATCAACGGCCTCGCCTTCAACCGCGAGTCATCCAACACTTATACAGTTTTTAAAGCTTCGGACGCCGGAAGGTATTTAAGCGTCAATTCATGCGTGTTCAGGATAAACTACGCCTCAGCCGAAAAGGTGGCGGAAGGGCTCAGGCTTTTATTCCCGCAGGTCAGCTTCGTCGCGGACGCGACGAAAAACACGATATTCGCCGCAGGCCACTTTTCCGACGGCGACATCGCATTGATGAAAGAAAAAATAAAGCTGCTCGACGCAAAAGCCCCGCGCATAAGGGTTAATTATGAAATACTTAAAACCGGAACCGGCCGGGTTACGGAGTCGGTTCTTAAAATAAAAAAAAGCGGCAGGCATAACGAATCATCAGCCAGGGCGGCCCTTAAAGAAATAGTGACTTCCTCCGGCTCGGTAGTCAAAGCGAGCATAACGCTCATGCCTTCGGAAAAAGCCTCATCGATAGAAAGCGCTACCAGAGTGCCTTATGTGGTAAGCGACGGCGGAGGCCTGAATGCGAGAGTGGAAGAAAGCGCGGCCGGAGATATGTTTTCGGTCAGGGCGCTGAAAGCGAGCCCCGAAAGCGCGGTGCTTGAATTCAGCCTGAACAGCGGACATTTTATCGGCGATATTTCTTCCGGACGCCCGCCCGCGAGTTATTCTCAGCGCCTGTCAGGCGCCGTGGAGGTCAAAAATCATGAAC
>JAKPTH010000702.1 GCA_029571125.1 bacterium | reverse complement strand
CGCACTTATTCCAAGTTTTTCGGCAAGCTCGGTTTGTGTAAGGTCGGACGCCTGGCATATGCCTTTTGCTTCCAGTATGTTTTTTACGGCCATTAGAAACACCTGGCCGCTGTTCTCTTCGATTGCTGCGGTAAGGTACTCAGCAGCCAGTTTGCCGGATTTTAACTCTTCCATCAGGAATTTATGATAGTTTTTGGTTTTATCTTTTTTCATCGGCTAAGCGGCCTTTTTGGGTTTTGAAACGTTGGCGCCGGCAGGATTTTTAACCGCTTCCGATAACAAAAATACTACTAGCTGATTTAAACTTACGCCTTCTTCTGCGGCGAGCTCAGCTAATTGCCTGTGAAGGGTTTTGGGAGTGCGCGCAAGTATTCGTCCGCTGTATTGCTTTTCGGTCGATGGAGTAGGTATGCTCATTCCTTCCTGAGCGGCAACTTCAATCCACATTTTTTCAACTATTTTAATTTCTTTTAGAGCTTTTTCGGGAGTTTCGCCAAACGCCGAAGTTCCCGGAAGGTCGGGAATGATCGCGATGTAACCTTTATCTTCTTCGCTATAAAAGAGTTTGACAGGATAGCGCATATTATTTGACCTCCAATCCGTAAGAGTCTATTATCTTAAGTAACTGCCGCACCTGATAAGGTTTTGCCTTGCCGCCTTCGTTTTGAAAATTGAGCAGCTCGACAACTCCCGCGCGCCTGTATGATTTATGGCTGCCGCGGGCGGCCTTGAAAATGAAGCCGGCCATTTCGGCGAGCGCGCATATTTCTTCGAATCTAACATTTTCAGGCGCGTTTTTTATTTTTTCGTATAGTTTGTTTCTTTTAGTCATAAAAAGATGATAGCATATGCGATAACAAAAGTCAAGCAATTCCGGTTAACATAAATGCTGTTATCGGGTCTTTTCAAAAACATAAAACTCAACTCTGACAACGATTTACGTAATATTCGAAAAATATTTTCAGACGATCTATATTAAGCTAAAAATATGTTTCAGATTTTAAGCACCTTTTCACGCCCGCGGTCGG
This sequence comes from bacterium, assembly GCA_029571125.1. Lineage (GTDB taxonomy): Bacteria > Muiribacteriota > UBA9980 > UBA9980 > UBA9980 > UBA9980. The sequence continues at coordinate 4,072 of JAKPTH010000702.1, read as the reverse complement.
CTGCCGAACGAGGATTGAAAACGGCCTGAAGTCTTATGTTTTCAAAACAATTCAGGTTTAATGGTGTTTTTAATCAAAATTACCTGGCATATCTTTCAAAAAATTCCGTTAATGCGGCAGTCACTATATCCATAATTTGGTACTGTGGATAACTTTTTTTAAAATCATCAAGTTTTTTTACGATCTCAGGATACATTTTAAAACTTTTGGTTACCGGTTTGCTTTTAAATTTTCTCGTATCGATAACAAGTGACGGTCTTTCAATTACATTTTTGTGCTTGGCTTCATACCAATCTATGATCTCTTTAAGTATGGGTTTCATCTCGGACAGTTCAATAAAATCATGCTTTGCTTTCGCAGTTAACGCAAGAGCTTTAGTTTCTGGTTCTGGTTGATTTACTATAGTACCTTTATGGTAAACCTCGTTATTTTTCTTTAGGTTTACTTCAGAGCTATCTTGGTTTACCGTTTTATTTTTTAAGGTTACCGGAGTGCTCTTACGGTTTACCGCGGCTTGGTTTACTTTAGGCTTATCAGAGTAAACCTTCTCTTTTTTCGGTTGGTTTACTTTGGTCTGTTTAGAGTTTACTTTTTTCTTGGTTATCATTGCATCACCTTCTGAATTAATATATTAACATAATCGGCTTGATTTTTAAAGTGTTTCGTTTTTTCTTTTTAGTTTATCGTTTTTTGGATTACCACGAACATACCAGAGTAATTTTATTGTTTGGGTTTACTCTGGTATGACTATAAAATACTTTACAAAGTAAAACAACAACAACTCATGTCTATATAATATATATACGCGCGCACGTACGCGCGCACGCGTGCGATGTTGTTGTTGTTTTATATATTTAATACCGTTTAGAACCGTTTAAGTTGAAACAAAACCGTTGAGAGAGTAGCGAAATAGGTTAACTACTCAATACTTTTTTAGCGGCTACTCAATACTTAAATTTGACACTCGGTATTGATTTATGCTATAATATTAACTGAGTTAATTTATAAAGGAGTTTGATTTGAATACTAAAAGCTTATTGATTAAAAAACATTCGGCGATTATTCAATGTTCAGTTAAAGAGTTAACTCTTATGCAAAGAAAAATGATAAATGGACTAATTTTTATTGCTCAAAAAAATCCTGAAAGTGAAATTTTTGAAACCAATGCGGAATATCTTAAAAAAATTTGCGGTTTTAACCTAGAAAGCAATAGTTATATGCAAGAACAACTTAAAAAGATTAAGGACATTAGTTTTGAGTTTAACTATCTTGAAAAAGATAAAACCGTCGTATGGAGCACATACGATTTGCTTTCGGAAATAACTTTTGAATTTGGAAGTGGGAAAATAAAATTTGCTTTTCCGCCGACATTACGAAAAAATATATTAAATCCCGCCATGTATGCGCCGCTAAATATAATTTTAATCGCAGGGCTAAAGTGTTCTTATGCGATTGTACTTTATGAATTTTTACGAGATTATTTAACCGCGCATTCTGTTCCAATTATGACAATCGAAGATTTCAGAAATATTTTAGGTATAAGCAAAAACGAATATAAATTATTTCAAAACTTTAAAGTAAAGGTTTTAAATCCTGCCACGGAAGAAGTCAATCTAAAGACTGATATTAATTGCCGTTATGAATTGCTTAAAGAAACAGGCATTAGAAATAAATACTCGCATATCCGCTTTTTTGTGAACAAAAAGACTGGTAACCTGACATATGAAAAGAACCGAGAAATGAATCGAGAATCTCTAGATATAAATGGTAATCTTTTTGAAAAATTAGAGAAGGATTCTCAGACGCCCAGACTCCCAGAAGAAATTTTAGCGGAAATACCAGATAAATACAGGATAAAATCATTGCTGGACGAGATAGTTAAGCGGATCGATGAAGGTAAGGCCTCAAGTTATATAAGGCTTAACCTGAAATATGCGTTTAAAAAAGCTAAGGAAAACCCATTGTTTTATGCCATAAATGCTTTAAAAAACAATTATGCCGGCTTTGATATAGAGATTGAAGAAAAGAAAATGCAAGAAAAAAAGGTTAAATCGGCGACTGTAAAAGTTAGCGAAAATCAAAAGAAGCAAGAAGACATAGTTTTAGATATAATTAGATCACTTCCACCGGAAAAATACGAAACTTTATATAAAGAAGCTGAGCAGCTAAACGCAAAAGAAAATCCAGGCAATCCATTTTTTATGCGTGACTCAGTGATTGAAATGAGAATGGCAAAAATATATATGGAAAGTCACGAAATAAGCAATTATCAAAGCGATGATAATGATTAAATCACGTTTAATAATCAGATTAAATCTTTTAAAAACAACATAACTCCAGGCCGCCCGGTGCCGGCGAAACTTTGTCGCCGGCCTGAAGAGCGGCAGGCAGTCAAAATAATCGCGGGCAGCAGCTTGCTGTTGCCCGCAGAACCGTCGCCGCGGGGCGGCCGGGTTCGTCCGAGACAGAAATTCTAATCAAGACAGAACTTTTTTTCTATTCCCCAAGAAAATAAAAAATATCGAGGCCGTAGGCGGAGCTAGAACGAACGCAAAATGGGTCGAAGATGGTTTGGGTCATCCAAGCCGACGAAGGCCCCTTAAAACGCGTTATATGCATTCAGAATTTGAATTTTTAAAGTGGACGTTATTTGAATTGAAAATAACCATCGATTTTAATTTCTTTGAAATAGTTCGAATGATCGCCTTTGAGTTTTTCAAGAAAAATAACCAGGCACCATTTTGAAAGATCATCCATAAAAGCAACGGATGGAACGAAAATGGCCTGAATCGAAGTAGCGTTGCGTAAGAAATTTGCCGTGGCCCGCGCAATTTTTGGATTCATAAAGCAGGAAGGCGCTTCGGTTAAAGAAAATAATCCGCATATTTTCGGATCGCACAGATTCAGGGTCCGTTCGAGCTCTATTTTAAAACGAAAAACTTTTCTTTTATGCAGCCTGGCTGCCAGTCCGTCAGCCCTGTTTTCTTTAAAATGCCTTGCAAATTCGGCCAGAGCGACGCCTTTTTCCGATGCCAGATATAAAGTCGGTTCGCCTTTAACGTTCCATCGGTTTTCATCGCTTTTTCCGCAATAAGTAAAATTTAACGGATCGAGCTTAACTCCGGGCGCGGCCGGAAGATGCCTTAGGGCATAACCGCTCCATGGCTTTATATAAGTTTTTAAAGACATTAAAATCCGGCCCCTTCATAATCCGCTGCCAGAGCGCTTAAAACCCGATCGTAATCGCCTATCGAAATTAATTGAAAAGCGGTATGGCCGTCAAATACAGGCTGAGGCTTGAATATAAACTCCTGAAGTCCTTCGGGCGTATAAACGGCGCAACCGAGATCGATGATTTCTTTTAATTTGTTGATTGCGATTATATGATTTTGAGTCGTAGGCTTATGCCTGGCTTCTTCCCATCTAATAACCGTTCTGGAACTGACCTGCAGCATAACGCCTAAACGCTCTGTTGATAAGGCAAGCCGTTTTCTGATGTCGCCGATATTTTTGCTTATATTTTTAAAATTGTCTTTTGAATAATTAATTGAATTGTGCATAATTACGCCCCCTTCGATAACAAGTATATCATACGTCATGACAATTGTCAATACAAGTTATGAAAACGGTCTTTTTGGGGCGGGCGGTGCGAGGTGCAACCGAGCGCGCCCGCGCATCGAGACAGAACGGCAGGCACTTAGCCGCCGCCGTTAGCGCCCACGGAAGGCGCGCGCCGATAAACCCGCCTTATGTAAAAGCGAGCCGCACGAAGCGGTTCGCGTCTGAGCCCGGCCGGCAAATATGCGGACAAAGTTTAATAAAAACAAGGATGGCTAAGACGCCAGGATGCGCCGGCCGGGCGAAAGTTTACATAAGGCATGGTTTATCGGCGAGGCGGCGGCGCTCGCTCCTATCGACGAGACAGGAAAGAGCAAAGGTGTTTAATCGACAAGCATTTCTTTTAAAATATTTTTGACTTTTAAAATGGTTTCAGAGTCTAAAGTTCCTAACTTTTTGACCATTCGTTTTTTGTCTATGGTTCTTATTTGGTCCAATACAATTAATCCCTTTT
>JAKPTH010000699.1 GCA_029571125.1 bacterium | reverse complement strand
CGCATAGCACGTTCGCGTGAAGGCCGCTGATCTTGGCGAAAAAGTCCGTTTCCGAGCCGGAAGCCTTCAGCGTCTCTATTATAGAAAGGCCGCTCACAGCGTCGCCGGCGTACTTGCCTCTTATCTGGAGCAATTTCTGGTTCTGGTCTACTTTGCGCCGGGCCACCGACTTTAATATGAGTATGTTTATAACCGCTATGCCGGCCCCTATCGCGGTGAGCATGACGTCGTACTGGCACATCAAAAAGGCGTAAAACACTATAAGCAGACAGTTGAGCGCGTTCGTGGCCAGTTCACCCGAAAAAAGCTGCGCGACCTGATCGTTGGACTGAAGCCGCGAGCTGAGATCCCCGGCGAAGCGCTGCGCGAAAAATTCGATAGGCAGGTGCAGGACATGCATGAAAAATTTCGACGAGGTCGAAAGCGCCAGCTTGATTTCGAGCATCGAGAGGTGGTGCTGCTGAAGGGCCGTGAGCAAGGCGCGCAGCGCGCCGGTCAAGAGCATTCCCAGTATAAGCGGCCGCAGCCAGTCCGTCGAATTTCCGATCAGTATATTGTCTATGAATATTTGTGAAAAAGTCGGAATAACCAGCCCGGGAATTACAAGGAAAAGGCCGGCCAGAACCGAATATGTAAGCGCCATCCCCGCGCCCGGAAGCCTTTTGAGTATCGCTTCGAGCATGCTTTTTTTACGCCCGCCGGTTTTGAATTCGGGCGTCTTTTCAAATATCAGAACCACTCCGGTATATGACTCGTTGAATTCTTCGAATGAAACGACGCGCGGGCCTTCCGCCGGGTCGTTCAGATAAACCCTGTTTCCTCTGAACCCTTCCAGCACGAGGAAATGATTGAAGTTCCAGTGGATTATCGCCGGGACCTTTATGAATCTAAGCTCATCGGGTTCGTATCTATAGCCCTTTGCGGTGAGGTTATAGCCGCGGGCGGCCTTGAGCAGGTTTGAAGCCTTGCTTCCGTCGCGGGATATTCCGCATTTTTCGCGCAGCTCTTCGAGAGTTATAAAAAGCCCGTGATAACTCAGTATTATTCCAAGCGAGGCTGCGCCGCACTCGACCGCTTCCATCTGGATAAGAGTCGGCGTTTTGACTCTTTTATATTTCTTTTTAATCGTTTCTTCCGGCATCGCTACCCTTTAACTGTCCGTTCATTGTTAGATATTTACTCTCGACATCCGCTAATAATAGATGCCCGTCCATTTTTTGAGTATGGGAATAACCAGATTTATGGGCCTTTCCGTCTTATAGGTAACCAGCGATTCGCAAAAAGTTCCGCTCTGGATCTTCAGCGGCGGGCCTTTTTCTGTCGACCATTTATAACCGCTGTACGTCGTTTTATCGCTTATGAGATCGGCCTTGACTTCGAGCACCGCGCCGGAATTGGTTATTGACGAAACCAGCTGGTCGTTCGCCAGAAGTTCCAGTATTCGCGCCGATGTGACGGGATATTCGGACACTTTCGTCACTTTGCCGAGTATGAAGCCGTATTCTTCCTTTTTAACTATCGTCGGCGATATGCGTATATCCATGCCCGGCTTTACGAGCTTGCCCTCGCCTATGGGAACATAGACGATCGCTTCGATATCTTTTATGTTTTTTCCGATAAGCTCCAGCGTGACTATCGCTTCGCCGGAAGCGACCGATTTACCTATGGCCGCAACTATCTGAACGACCTTTCCGGCATAGGGGCTGATTATTTTAGACGAATCTTCATATTTTTTAACAAGGGTATTGAGATTGTCGGTGTTTTCTTTGATCTGGCCGTCGATGGTATATATTTCTTCATTCTGCGTCTTTTTCGTTTCAACTTTTTTAACTTCGAGCTCTTTGAGCTGGTTTTTAGCTGAAGCGATGGTTTCTTCGAGAGTGTTTATCTGCTGTTTGGTGGAAAGCGCCGTGTCTTTGGTTATAAGCCCCTTTTCCACCAGAACTTTCTGGTTGGAAAGCTTTTCGCTTAAAATCTTAAGGTTTTCGGTATTGCTTTTAATCGAGTCGTTAAGCTTTTTTGCTTCGTCGTCGATATATTCGATATTTTTTATATTGCTTTCCGAGTTGTACGATATGGTTTTTTCTTTCTGCGCGACCAGGTTTTTTATTTTTTCACGCAGATCGACTATCTGGTTGAGGGTTGTGGACTGGTCGATCCTGGCCACGACGTCGCCTTCTTTTATCAAATCGCCCTCGCGGACGCGTATGTCGACGATCTTTCCGGTGAAGTCGTGGCTGATATTAAAAAGGCCGCCGGTTTTTATGAGCATGCCGGTGCCGCTGACTTTATACGATATGGTCCCGAACACGCCCCACAATAACCCCGTGGCGATAGCCATGGCCGCCGCCAGAAGCGCTAGCCAGCCGCGCGGGTGGGTTATTACTACAAGCCTGTCGAGCTGATCGGGCGTCGAGAGCTTTTCCAGAGCAGCTTTTCTAAAAAGTTCGCCGGACATTATTTCACTTCCATTTTATATCTGAGTTTTTTATCAGATCGACTTCGCCGGTCGAACCGATATATATGAATTTTTTATCTCTTACTATCTTTAAAATTATTTTTTCATTTATGACTTCGCCTTTTTCGTCAAACTCGTAATTAGCGATCACGCCTTCTTCGTTTTTTATGGCGCGCATCGCCGCGGAAACTCTTTTTGGCACTGCGCTTCCGGCGCGTTTGACCGCTTCAGCCAAAATCTTAAGGGCGTCGTAAGCCTGCGCGGAATAAGTGTCGGGAGGTTTGCCGAACCTGTTTTTATATTCGTCGATAAATTTCGATTTTTTAAGGGAGCTAGTATCGAAAGGATTAAAAAATGAAGTGACGATGACTCCTTCGGAATATTCTCCGGCCTGGCTTATGAATTCGGAATAATTCATGCCGTCGCCGCAAAAGATAGGCGTTAAAATTCCAGCCCTGCGGACCAGTCTTATAAATTGAGGGCCCTCCGGCGGACCGCCGAAAAATAAAGCGCAGTCGAACTTCAAAAGTTTCCAGCAGTCGATTATCTGTTTAAATTCGCTCGCGTTTCCTGACGAGTAAGATCTTCTATCTACGACGGATATCGAAAGCTTGTTGAGCTCGTCCTCGCATGCGTTGGCCGAACAAAGGCCGTAGTCGTCGTTGACGTAACACATGGCCGCTTTTTTATAGCCGAGTTTGTCTATCAGCCCGGCCAGCCTTACGGCGATGTCGTTGGCGTTCGGGGCAGTCCTGAATAGAAGCGGGCTGTTGAAAGAGTTGAAGGCCGGATCCACGGACGTGGTGTTGATCATAACGATCCCCGCGTCGCTATATATTTTTGAAACGGGTATCGTGACGTATGAATTGCAAAATCCTAACGCCGCGAATATTTCGGGATTCGCCGCGAATTCGTCGGCTATCATCATGCCGCGTGTGACGCTGGATTCGTCATCCCTGAAAACGATATTCAATCTTTTGCCCAGAAGGCCGCCCGAAAGGTTGATCTCATCCGACGCCATTATGATTCCGTTGACGAAATTTTTATAATTCGACTCGAGCGGCCATACTACGCCTACGTTTATAGCCGGAAACGAATCGATTTTCCTTTCGCGCTGCGAGGCCTTGCCGATTTCGAATTCGCAGCCGCATGCGAGCGATAGCGCCAGCAGCAGGCAAAAACAATAAAAGATTTTATTTTTCAAGGTTTTTCACTTCCGGTAACTCTATTAAGTCATCCATTTTTATTTCACATTCCGAGGTGTCAAAACGGCCAATGCATCCGGCTTCATGCCTTAAATCGGCCAGGGCGTTGGCGTATTCGAGCACGATCGATTCAAGGGAAAGCTCGGACTGCCCCAGGCTGTCTTCGGTGTTCAGCACGTCCAGCAGAGTAGAAACTCCCATACGGTGCTTCTCTTTTTCGTTTTCGAGGGCTTTCGCGTAAAGGCGGCATGATTCGAGCGTCCTCCTGTAGCGGCCGATGATCGAAATGATCGCGCTTATGCGAGTTTCTATATTGATGTCGATTTTGCGGGCGATTTCTTCGGCCTTGATCTTCGCCTGGACGAACTGCTCTTCCTGCTTGATAACCGCGGCGCGGGCCGATCTGTTGCCTGGCGGAAACGAATAGCTGACGGTGGCGCTGATATTGGCTCCCGGCACGCCTTCGTGCATAGAAGAAATAATGGCGGCGGCGCCTTTGTCATCTTTTCTGCTGTTGTAACCGGCGGTGATTTGAAGGTCGGCTTGAGGCCGCAGGGAGTCTTTTGCGGCCGGAATAGTGAATTTGAAAGATTCGAGTCGCTTTTGCGCCGCGGCATAATCTTTTCTGTTAGCCATGGCGAATGCCGTCAGAACTTCGGACAGCAGTGCCGTTTCAACGGTATCTCCGGCAAGGCGGTTAACAGGAAAAAAATCGGCGGGCGGTCCAGATATTAAAAGCGAATCTTTAGGGACTCCGGCTGCGACTTTTAGATCGTTTCGAGCCTTAAGAAGTGCCTGCGAAGCTTTTTCGCAGTCGGCTATCTTCTGATTCAGGTTGGCCGCAAGCTGGTCCAGTTCGGACGCGGCCAATTCGTCGTTTTCTACGAGAATTTTCGTGTCGTTGTATAGCTTTTCGGAGCGGATTTTAGATTCTTCAGCCACCTTCAGGGCTTTAAATGAATAAGCGTAGCTCCAGTAAGATTGAATAACGTCGTGCACGGTTTGAGATATCGTGTAAAGGCTGTCTAATGAAGCGCTTTCCAGCTCTATTTTCGAAGATTTTTCTGCGGCTGTGTTGGCTTCGGGATTGTTTCCGCGTCCAAGCGGCCTGGTTATTGCGAATTGAACTTTTCCGGTCGTGACCGGCGCGCGGTTCTGGGGATCGTTGGATTCGCTCGTCGAAACGGCGATGGAAGGCGAAATCGTGATTCCGCTTCTGTAAAGCTTTTCGTATCCAACGTTGTGTGAAAACACGCCCTGCTTGTATTTGGTAACGTCGGGCGAATCGCCCTGGCTGTAAGCTTTTTTCTGGGCATCCGATATGGGCGTATATTCAGAAGAACGCGTGACGGACGCTTTTACCGTCGGGTCGAACTTCGCCTTGGCAGAAAGAAGTCCGGCGGCAGAGGCGGTTTCCTGGCTTTTATAAATTCTGATATTCGCGTCTTTTTCTATCGCGATGCGCACGACGTCTAAAAGGCGCACTTCGCTTGTAGATTGGCAGTCCGGCGAGCCGCCGGCGAATAAAGGCCGCGGCGTAACAACGAATAAAAAAACGAATAAAGTCGCGACTATAAGGGATTCTTTCAATAAATTTGTCTTTATGAGGAATTTTTTCATAGCGGCATCCATTTAAAAATACATTCCAACGAAAAATATCTATGATTCTATAATAATCAGCCTGAATTGTCAATAATAAAATTATAGCGTCAGTTGGATATGCATAAATAAGCTCTACTTTAACGTCGGCCGCTTCGGCTTGCCGCCCGAAAATTAAACGGAAGCCAGAGCCGTTTCCAGGACGGAAAGCCCGTTTTCGGCGGCTATAAGGTCTATCGAGGCCGAAGCTATGCAAAGGACCGCGGCCGTAGTAAAATCGCCGCGCGTAAAATTTTTCCTGTGCTTTTTGTCGAAGCGTTCGATATTTAAAGCCGCCGAGTATAGAAAGGCGCACATCGCGCGGAAATTTTCATCCGAGAGGCAAGGCGAGCCTTTATAATTATTAATTCTTCCGGCCGGATTTATTTCGGGAAAATTTTCTATGCCGCAAAACTTGAAAAACAGCTCCGCGTCATATTCGCCGAATGCGCCGCATATTCCGGCGTAATCGGCGAGAAGCTCGTCGTGCGCATTGTTTCTCATCGACCCAAGGCATCTTTTGGTAAAATAGTGCACGGATTCGTGCCCGAGCCTTATTTTAAGGGAATAATCCCGCCATTCGGCTTCGCCGAAACCGGCGCAAGACGGTGCGAGCCCGCTGTAAGGACCGTCGCCGAGCAATAAGAAGCTGTCCTGGTAGCGGCTCTTCTGATCCGCCGGGTTTTCCAGGAAGCTTAAACCGAAGGGGTCTTCGGCCGCGCATTTGTTTTTATAAGCGATATAGCGCCCGCAATTGTTATACCCGCTTATGGCGCAGGCGCCGGTAGATGCCGGCACCGGTTCCGGCTCGTTCTTAAAAGCCAGCGCCCTGTATAATGTTTCAAAATCGTTTCTGTTTCTTACCGTGATTACCGGAATAGAGCCGGCCGGCGTTTTGTGGATTAAAAGCCCTATAGAGTCTTCCGCTTCGATTTTAAGCCCGGCGTTCGCGGAAATTTCCGTGACCGGCTTTTCGGCCAGTACGGCCGCGCGGTACTCTTCCAGCGCGCTGACGCCCTTTTCAATCGGGAAGTTAAGCTGCGGCAAATATTTTTTAAGCGTTTTAAAAACGCCGTTCGCCCCGGATTCGATAAAATACGAATTCCATGTTTCGACGAATTCTTCGTCCGGCAGCGGAAGTTTTTTTAAAATCCCGGCGGGGCTTGAAAAAACGTTATTCAAATATTTTCTTAATTCTTCGCTTATGGCTGCGACGGGTGCGGACGAGTCAAAGCGCGCTTTTCTTTTCATTGGAACCGCCTTACTTAATTTTGTAATAACTTTCTCATTAAAGATAATTTATCATATTTTTAATTTTATTTCATTACAATCCTTAAATTTCCCTGAGAAAATAATGGCGGCCGTTTTAAAATCTGTAATGGCCAGGTAAGTTTTACGTTTTTCAATATTCTCTGCCGCAGTCAATTTCGACTTGACATTTATCGATATTTCAAATATAATGCCTTGAAAATTAAAGCCTTTCCAATCGGTCATAGTTGGTGATAAGTTGAAGAAAACCGCCGTTTCAAAAGGGAATATATTGCTTTTATACGTCAACCGGCTGGGCGCGGGAAATCTTTATCAAAGCAGCGAACCGCTCGGCTTGAACTCTCTGGCGGCATTCGTGGAAGATAAAGGTTATTTCGCCAGGGTTTATTCCGGACCGGTCCATGAGGCGGCGAAAATATTAACGGGCGCAGATTCTGAAAAATGTTTCGACGCAATCGGATTATACTGCGATTTTGAAACCGTTTCCACGGTGGAGAGCTTTTCTTCCTTTATAAAAGAAAAAACTTCAGCCAGAGTATTTATAGGCGGCCCTCAGGCGGTCGCGCTCGGCGAAAGCTTTCTGAAAAAATCCCGATGCGACGCCGTCGTCCGCGGCGAAGGCGAATATCCGCTTTATGAACTTCTCGAATTTTTTCTGCACGGCCGCGGCAGGATCGAAGATATAGCCGGGGCGAGCTATCTGGACTCCGCGGGTAATTTCGTGCAAATTCCTCCGCGCCCGCCGATCGCGCAAGTGGATCTCCTGCCGCTCAGAAAAGCGGGCGCTGACGCCCGGCCTGGCAAAACCGTCAAAAACTATTCTATCCTTACCGGAAGAGGATGCCCTTTCAGGTGCGCTTTCTGCTACGAAGGAAGCGTGTCCGCCGGCGTACGTTTGCGCAGCGTTGATAAATCTCTGGCCGAAATCGAACGGGCGCTCGTCAATAATCCGGCGATAAAATATATCTGGTTCGCCGACGATACTTTTACGCTCAGCCCCTCGCGCATGGAAGCTTTCAGCAAAGGGCTGGCGAAATTGAGAAGGAATTTCGACTTCGCCTGGTTCTGCGAATGCCATCCGAGCGCCATGATCAAATGGCCCGATACCCTCTCGATGATGGTAGAGTCCGGCCTTGTCAGAATGCAGATAGGCATGGAATCCGGCGACGCCCGGGTCATAAGCTTATATAAAAAACAGGCGTCTCTGGAGGATATTCAAAGGACCGTCGAACTTTCTTATAAAAGCGGCCTGCCGCAGCTTACCGGGAATATGATAATAGGCGGCGCCGCCGAATCGAAGGCCACTTTCAAAAAGACCGCGGCGTTCGCGAAAAAACTCATTGAGTTAGGCCCCGGAATGACCGATATAACCTCCACTTTTTTTCTGCCGCTTCCAGGGACAGCCATAACCCTCGCCCCGTCTGAATTCGATCTTAAATTCACGGATCCGGGTTCGATCACCTCTATCGGCGATATGGCGGTCGTAGAGACTAAAAAGCTTTCACGCGAGCAAATCGTATCCATGAGGCTCGATTTTACCAGAAAGATATTAAGCTCGATGGTCGGCGTTTATAAAAAAGGCAAAATCCCGGTCAAAAGGATAATAGACGAGTTCCGGATAAATAAAAATTACGGCCTCGAAAGCAACTGGTACAAGGTCGTTTATTCCCCCGACAGGTTTATCGATAATTATTATAAAAAGATGGCCGCGGGAGTTTTTATCTCTTCGGACGGCGCTTCCCGGGAAACGCTCATGCAACTTTATCCCACGGCCGTTATCGACACTGCCGAAATGATAGATCTTACCGGTGACTTTCCTAAGATAGGCGGTTACGCTCTTTCGCCGCTGGAATACAGGATTTTATCGCTTTGCACCGGAGACTCTCCGCTGCACGCTATACTCGATAAAGTTTTCGAGGCGTTCGTCGGAAATTATTCTTCAAAAAACGAATTCAACCGCGCGGCATTGAAGATAATGAAAAATTTCGAGGAAAAGCTCTGGGCCGGCTATTTAAAAACTCCATGCGGTAAAAATAAATTAGAATTTAATAATATTGATATCCGCGGCGCCGCGGCGCCTGAAATCATACCTCTGCGGGGCTCCGGCCGGATAGACGAAAATAAATTAAAGGCGCTCGCTGACGGCGGCGTAAAAAGGATAGTAGTCGATATGCCAGCGGGCTCTGATTTAAAAGAACTCAGAGCGGCCGTCGAAAACTGCCTGAAGGCCGGCATTGAAATAATAACCGGAAGGCTTTCAGGCTTTGCCGGCGCGGTAAAGACCGCCAGGGCGGCGTTAGCGCTTATAGATGAATATCCGGCGATATTCGAAGCGTATTACGATTCCGATTGCCTGAAAAATATGGTTTTTAATAGCGATGCGGAGCGCGAAGAATATGTGGCGGCCTCGCAGCGTGTGATTACGGATGTTTTTAAGAAAATGGCTAAACTGTCGGCCGCCAGGGCTATAGATTATGAAACCGTATTGCGGCACTTCAAGCTTTATGAAGAGCGCGGCATAAAATCTATTTATTATGATAAGATATTTTCGGCCGATCACCTGATTTATAATTATTTTACGATAATATCGCGCGGCGGCGGAGCGAGGTCCCGCGAAATAAACGATAAATGTTTAAACGGCTCAGGCCTGTCTTCCTTCAGGCCGCAAAGGACAATGGCCGTCTGGACGGCGGTAAATTTTGAAAAAGGATATCCGGCGATAGGGCCGGACGTGCTTTCGCCGCTCGAATATGAGCTGCTGTTGCACTGCACCGGAAAATCGACGCTGGCGGAAATTTACGACATAATCAACGAAAAATTTTCCCGCTGTTTCGATCGTTTTGAAGAATTAAAAAACTCGGTGGACATAATACTTTCTGATTTTGAAAAAAAATACTGGATGATATTTTCCAGAATATAGTTTCGGGCGGCGGATGAGTGAAGAAAAAGATGGAGCGGACGCAAAATAAAGGTATAGACATATTGCTCGTAAACGTCCACAGGGACGGATGGAGCTTTCTGAACGGCGGCCTCGCCATAGGCCTGAACCTGCTCGCCGTTTTTTTGAAGGAACGCGGCTATAACGCCGCGGTTCACATGGGAGCGGCCTGCGGCGCCGACGAACTCATGAGAATTTCCCCCGGCGGAGGCAGACCCGGAAGCGTCGGGCTTTATTGCGACTATGAAAATATGACGCTCGTGCGCGGCCTTGCGGCCAGGATAAAAGAAAAATACGCTGTCCCCGTATTCATCGGCGGCCCTCAGGCTCCCGGCCTGGGAGCGAAATTTATCGAGGACTCACGCTGCGATGCCGTAGTTCGGGGAGAAGGAGAATACTCGCTTCTCGAGCTTCTGGATTCGATATTCCGCGGCGGTAAAAAATTCTCCGAAATAGAAGGCATTTCATATATAGACCCCGAAAAAGGATTCGTCGAAACGCCCGACAGGCAGCCGATAGAAGAACTCGATTCGCTGCCTCATCCCGATTTCCGCCTTGAAAAGGGCCACGAAAAATGGAACAGCTTTCCGGTTATGACCGGAAGGGGGTGCCCATACAGATGCGCGTTCTGCCATGAAGGCGCCGGAGCGAAGAAAGTCAGGCTCAGAAGCGTCGAAAGCGTTCTGGCCGAAATTAAAACCCAGTTCGCGCGCCATCCGCAGTGTAAATATTTATTTTTCATAGACGATACGTTTACGCTCAATCCGAAACGGGTCGAAAGTTTTTGTGACGGCCTTGCGGAACTTCGCCGTGATATAGATTTCGTGTGGTTTTGCGAGGGGCACGTGCAGACGCTTGCCAGAAACCCTGAAATGCTTTACCGTATGTCTGCCGCCGGCCTGGCCAAACTTTTTATAGGCGTGGAATCCGGTTCCGACAGGGTGCTTTCTTTATACCGAAAGCAGACCGGCCGCGAGATGATTATAAAAGTCGTTTCAGAAGCCGAAAAAGCCGGTATCGCTCATATAGCCGGAAATATAATTCTGGGCGGGCCTGTCGAAAGCCCTGAAACTATAGAAGAAAGCCTGACGCTCGTAAAGGCTCTGCTGAAGACTGCTCCCGGCCGGTTCGACACGGCGGGCTTTTTCTTTATACCATATCCCGTCACCGCCATAACGCGCGACCCCGGCAAGTTCGGAATGAAAACCCTTTGCCGGCGTGAAAACCATTCGCTCGAAGACATACCGCTTTCCGAAACGGCCGCTATGAAATGGGAAGAGCTTCTGGCGGCGCGTCTCGAATTCAACAGGGCCGTTCAGAAGGAGATGAAAAAAATATACAGCGAAGGTGGCGTGCCGCACGAAACCATACTTCAGAGCTATAAACTGCTTATAAACTACGGAGTGTATTCGCGCTGGATCGCCCAGACTTATCCCGAAAACGCCTTTAAAAACAATTATTACACTCTTCTGGCCGGCGGGGGGGTTAAGCGCTCGGAAGAAATAATTGCGCAAGAATTTCATTCATGGAGGCCGCAGAGGACTTTTGAAATATGGAACGGAGTTTCATTCGATGACGGATATCCCGCTGTCGGCCGTGACGTTCTATCGCCGCTCCAGTATGAACTGCTCCTGTTATGCTCGGGAAAGATAAAACTCGGCGAAGTTATGGAAAAAGCGTTTCTAAAATTCGGCGGGCTTTTCAGCGGCCGCGCCGAATTCGAAGCCGAGGCCGGGGCCGTGTTGAATGAATTCGAACAGAAAGGCTGGATGGCGTATTCGCGCTTTTAAAGACTCGAAAGATTATTTAAAAATTGAATTTCGACCGGGGAAAGCTTTATGAATGACATTATATTGATAAATGCTCATCAGAACGTACTTGGCGTGGGAGGCCAGACCTTGAGCATAAATATAGGTCTCTCGCTTCTTGCGGCGCTAATTAAAAAAAACGGTTTCCGCGTAAGAATTTTACGCAGCTGCACGCATCAGGTCATGGAATGGGCCGAATCAGTAATGCGCGAAGAAGGCTTTAGATGCGCCGGTTTTTATTGCGACAGCGAAAATTATATCCACGTCCGCCATCTAATCAAAAAAGTCAAAGACAGGTGGAATATTCCGGTTTTCGCCGGCGGCCCTCAGGCATATTTTCTCGACGAAGAATTTTTTAAAAAATCGGGCTGCGACGCGGTAGTCCGCGGTGAAGCCGAATATACGCTGCTTGAACTTCTTCGCCATTATATCACAGGCGAAAAAGAACTTTCGCAGATCGCGGGAATAACTTTTTCCGGCGGTTCAGCAACCTTGATTAAAAATCCAGACAGGCCGCCCATCGCAGATCTTGATTCACTTCCGTTTCCTGACTATCTCATGGAAAAAAGCCATCCGCAATGGTCTGGTTTTCCGGTAATGACAGGCCGCGGCTGCCCTTATCGCTGCGCTTTCTGTTACGAGGGCGGAATGAGCGGCGGAATAAGATTTCGAAGCGTCGCGAACGTCATAGACGAGATCAGATATCATTTCGACCGCCACCCAAAATCCAGGTACGTATTCTTTTCCGACGATACTTTTACAACTGATCCTCGAAGGGTTGAAGCCATATCTATTGAGCTTGCGAAACTTCGTAAAGAAAAAGACTTTATCTGGTATTGCCTCGGCCACGTCAGGCCGCTTTATAAAAACCCCGAATTGCTTAAAATAATGGCGGAATCCGGATTGGGAAAAATATTTCTGGGCATCGAATCAGGAAACGACGATATCTTAAAAAAATACGGAAAACTCACTGACGTGAATATGATCGAATCCGTTGTCAATAATGCAGTAGAGGCCGGCGTTCCTCAGATATCCGGCAATATAATAATGGGCGGCTATATGTCCTGCGTGGAATCGCATAAAAAAGATCTGGATCTGGCCGAAAGGCTTATGCGCATGGGACCCGGAAAAGTTGAGATAGGCGCCAGTTTTCTCGTTCCGTATCAGGGCACCGCTATCAGGAGGGATCCGGAGTCTTTCGGCTTAAGGCTGCTTCTTGAAAGGGAAGAACATTCGCTTACCGATATTCCCCTGACCGAAACCGTAAATATGCCATGGGAAAGATTAAATGCCGCAGTTTTAGATTTCAATAAACGGATTTATTCCCTGATGAAAAAAATGTATTTAAACGGTGAAGTTTCGCGGAACACGATAAGGCAGCATTACAATATGGCGATCAAATATAATTTCTATTCGGGCTGGGTCATGAGGATATTCTCGGCGGACACGATAATTGACGGTTACTATAAATTGCTTGCTTCGAATTTTATAACCGGTTCGGCTGATATAGCGCAGGAGGAGATCGGCTCATGGCGGCCGTTGAGGGTTTTTGATATTTGCGGCACGCTCGAATATAAAGGACAGGAGGCGTTTATAAACGGCCTGAAACTGTCAGAATTAGAATATGACCTTATTCTTCGGTGCAGCGGCAAGTGCCGGTGTTCTGATGTTTACCGCGCCGCGCGCGAAAAATTCATGGCGGCCGTACCGGGTGAGATCGAATTCGCCTCGGCGTTCGAAGCCGCCATGAAAAAATTCGAAGACTTCCGCTGGATAGGTTATTCACGTTTTTAGGAGAGACCGATAAAATGAGCGGCCCTTATATTTTGCTTTTATACGTTCAACGAATGGTTTTTGGAAGAAAATTCGAGCACCTCGGCAACCTCGGAATTTCTTCTCTGGCGGCGTTTCTTGAAGAAAAAGGCTTTAAGGCGAGGGCGTTCACCGGCATAACCACCGATGCCGCCGATGTTTTCAGTGATGAATTTCAAAAGGGGCCTATACTTGCGGCTGGATTTTATTGCGATTACGACAATCAATCCGCCGTCGAAGAAATGAGCCGCTATTTCAAGAAACGATACGGCGTAAAAATCGTCGTCGGCGGCCCACATGCGATCAATCTGGGCGAGGATTTCATAAAAAACTCGAAGTGCGATTATATAATCCGCGGTGACGGAGAATACCCGCTGCTGGAATTATTGGAATATATGGCGTTCGGACGCGGAGAACTTGAAAAAATAAAAGGGCTTTTATTTATGGGCGAAAACGGCGCCTTCAGACTCAACGAACCGCGCGAGCCGGAGGAACATGTCGATTCCTATCCTTTACCATCCTCTTCTTTCGAACTCGGAAGCGGAAAAAAATATAATCTGTCGGTCATTTCAGCCCGCGGCTGCCCATTTCGCTGCGCATTCTGCTTCGAAGGAGGCAACAGTAAAAAGCTCAGGCTGCGAAGCGTTGAAAAAGTCGTCGAAGAAATAAGGCGCGGGCTTCATGAGCACCCCGAAGCCAATTACATATGGTTCGTCGATGACACCTTCACGTTGAATTACAATCGAACGCGAGAATTTTGCCGGGCGCTTTCCGAGCTTAGAAAAGAAAGGCATTTCGTGTGGTTCTGCGAAGGTCATGCCGCGCTGCTCAGCGGTAAGCCCGATCTGGTCGGTATGATGGTTGACGCGGGCATGGTTCGCATGCAGGTCGGTATGGAGTCCGGCTGCCGCGAGTCGCTCGAATGCTATAAAAAACAGATCACGCCGGAAAATATAGAAGCTGTCGCGCAGATAAGTAAACGTGCGGGGCTCGCCCAGCTGGCCGGAAACTTTATTATAGGAGGCGTCCGGGAAACCCGGGAAACGCTCGAGCGCACCGCTAAATTCGTCGAAGGCCTCCACGACGCAGCGCCTGGAATGATAGATATTTCTACGACATTTATAATGCCTCTTCCGAACACTGAAATTTCAAAATGTCCTCGCGATTTTGGAATAACCGTCATCGACCCGGTCTCGACAACTTCGATAGAGGATTTTCCGGTCAACGAAACGGATTCGCTTTCAAGGTTCGAAATAAGCACTGCCGCCAGAAAATTTCTGCTGCGTTCGTTCGAACGGATGCTGAAACTATTTAAAAACGGCTCGGTGCCGCGCGAAACTATTAAACGGCATTTCGAGCTTTCCTACAGATACGGCCTTTCAAGCAGCTGGTACCGCTTCATATATTCAAGCGACCCTTTTTTCAAAAGATATTATGAAATGATGCTATTCTCCAGGGGCGTTCATTCCGGCGAGATCGCGCCGGATGAGCTGTTATCCTGTTATCCCTCCAGGACGTTCGCTATCTCTTCCGGCCTGGATTATATTAAAACCGGTCCGTTTATGGGAGAAAATAAACTGAGCGGGTTAGAACGCGATATCGCCGCGCTTTGCGACGGCAGCAAGCCTCTCGGCACGGTGCTTGCCGCGATACGTGAAAAGCACGGCGAAACTGAAGGGGCCTATGAAAAGCTCATTCGAATATTAAAAGAAATGGAAAAAAAGCATCTCGTTATTTTTCTTAAATAAAAAAACCACGCTCCGTTTCACTTTTTGTGAGAATATTCGGAGCGTGGGTAAGATTAGAGGCCAATTTAACGACCTTTCTACTTTTTAGAAGTCTGCACGCCTACAAAAGCGTAGTCGATACCAACTAATGAAAGACCTCCGGCGACTTTTTCAAGTTCAGCATCGGAAATTTCTCCGCTTTTCGCGTGAGATTTTTTAAGCTCTTCGGTGGCTTTTTTGAACTCGGCGATAGAAACTTCGTAACCGTGCTTTTTAGCTTTTTCTAAAAAATCGGCTTCGCTTTTAGCGTTTTTGAGTTCTTTCGCTAATTTCTCGTCGCTTTGAAGTTTTGCCAGGAGAGCTTTTGCGTTGTTTGCTGTCATGTGTTCACCTCCTTTAAATTTTAATCCGGCGCGATTGAATCAACCGCGTTTTATAAATCACAGAAAACTACCCAGTAGCGCGAATCGAACTCTTTCAGCAGCTGCATCGACCGTTCGGTCAATTCCTCCCGGCCTTCGAACGAATCTTTAAAAACGGCAAGAAGGCCGGTAATTATTTCGTCAAAAGTGAGTTTGCCGCTGCAATGCAATAAAAGTTCGAATTCGAGGGGCGAAAGAACGTATCCGTCAATTTTTGGATAGCCTTCCGCCGTATTAACGTTTCTCCATATCTCGACCGTCCGCTGCGGGCGCCATTCGCCGAATTCCGAACGCGGCACTTCCGCGAGGCACGCCGCGGCGCCCTCGGATATGAGCCTGAAATATTCGTCGAGAAACGTATTTCTTTTGAACACGTCGAGGTACCACATGCTTGTCACGCCGTATTCTCG
Source organism: bacterium (assembly GCA_029571125.1). Lineage (GTDB taxonomy): Bacteria > Muiribacteriota > UBA9980 > UBA9980 > UBA9980 > UBA9980. The sequence goes on along the minus strand of JAKPTH010000699.1, from coordinate 768 downwards.
AGCCGCGTTATACTGCGAAAGGATCGTTTCGCGGCCTATTTTATTTTGGCTTAAAAGGCCGCGCATCGTTTTTGATATATGACGGCCAGTTTTAATACGGCCGGCTATTATATCCTCGGCGCAAAGCCCGTCGGCCAGAACCGGAGGATAGTCGTCGAAAGATTTCAGCTCATTGTCCGCCGATATTTTAAGCCCGAAAGAAGAAGGGTCTTTTGAAATGGCCGTTCCCGGGTAAGGCCTCAAAAAACCTGTCGATATATCTATAACGCCGGGCGCGGCGTTCAATAATTTTTCCGCGAAGCAAATCGTTTCATTTAAAACCTCTTCGGTTTCGAGCGGTCCGCCGAATATAAAATTAGCCGCCAGCTGGGGAATTTTATGCTTGACCGACTCGCGGACCACGAACTGGATCTCTTCGAGCGTCGTATTTTTCCGGTAAATATCGAGCACTCGCTGGCATCCGGTTTCAACGCCTATCTGGAGCCTCAACAGCCCGGCTTCCGCCATGTCTTTTATCATTTCGGGATGTTTCGCCAGTGCGCGCACATGGCCTTCGCAATACCACGCTATATCCCTTTTTTTTCTGAGCTCTTTCATTCCGGCGCAGAACGCTCCTACCCTTTGCGGATTGAGCGTGAAAGTGTCGTCCATAATGGTTATATATTTCAAATCGGGGTTTTTATCGAGATTTTGCTCGATCTCTTCCATAACTTTTTCAATGCTTCTGAGTCTCACCTTTTTTTTGTGGTTGCTCTGGTAGCAGAACGC
>JAKPTH010000683.1 GCA_029571125.1 bacterium | reverse complement strand
TGCAATATATCGTATTTTTTCGCGACGGCGTAAGCCAGAGTATTGGTGCCTATGGCAAATTCGCCTATAGGCAGGCTCTTTTGCAGATTAAAAAGGTTCTGCTCTATATATTTTTTATTTTCGGAGGCCGTTTTGAAATTGGCGCATGAATAATCATATATGACGCCGTTTTTAAATTTAAGGACCAGGTCGATATATTTAAACCCGTCCAGATAAGTTTGCTCAACGTGCAAGACGCCGTCGGTGCCTTTGAGCACCGGAGTGGTAAAAACTTCTCCGGCGGGGATGTTGACGTCGGCGCCGCAGTTGTAAAAATTTGTGTTTTTGAGCGGCTCGGCCAGTTTGTGCATTTTTACGCGGATATCGGTTTTATTTTTGCCCGCGCCCTTTACATGTATGAAATCGGCCCGGTCGAGAGCGTCGATTATTTTTTGCTGCATGAGTATATATTTATTGGTGTCGAGCGTATTGATGCGTAATATTTCTCTGAAAATTTCCTCGAAATTATCGCCTATTTCCGGCGCCGGAAAGGATATTATTGAAAAGCTTATATTTTTATCGGGCACGCAGGTTGAAAATATGGCGGAAGTCTCGTGCACGAGCTTATTGTATAAAGCCTCTTCTTTTTTATCCAGGACGCGCCCGTATTTGCTTTCGGCCGGCGAAAAAGGGGTTTCGCCGAATTTTCCGATCCTTATGTGGCCGCAGTATTTCTGTACGGTCCCCGATAATTTTTCGAACGCTTTTTTATACGACGCGGTGACCGAAGCGTTATATTCTTTTGACAGTAAAGGTTTTTCGTCGTAACGATGGTCGTAATCGGCCTGCCGGTTGGGATTAGACGACACCACGGAGCTTATTATAGTTTCAAATCCTATTTTACTGAATTCTTCGATCATGGCCTTTACCAGACGCTCGTATCCGGCGCAGTAAATTATTTTAACAAAATTGCGAGTTCCGCGCGCCTTGTTTTCGGTTGTAAAACCCTCTATAAAAGCGCCGTTAATATGTTTTGCGAGCCTCGAGATTTCGCTTTCGTCCAGTCCGTTTATAAAAGCCGCCGTTTTGATTTCGTTAAAGCTTATGTAGCTTCCGTACCTGAAAAGATAGCGAAGGTCTTCTCTTGACGCCGAATTTATTATGTCCTTGAAAAAACGGAAATCCGGGTTGAACTTTTCGTTGAGCGAGGTTATTCTTTTTTCGTCAAAATTTTTAAGGGTAAGCGCTTTTTCGATTTCGAGAAGTTTTTCTAATTTTATTTCTCCGGCGCTTTTAAAGTAATCGAACAAATTTATAAGCTCTTCGAGATATCGGGCTATCGAATCGGTTTTATGCATGAAAGCGTCTGTTATGGCGAATCTGAAGCCGTAATATATGCCGGATAAGACGGGGCCGGCTTTCGGCCCGAAAAGCCCGGCGCAATAATCCGGGTTGATATAGCTTCTGCCGTAATTTGCGGGAAGAGTTTCGCAGTACAGGTCGTTGTTTTCTATCAGAAGAGATTCGAAAGGGGTATTTTTATAATAATTTCCAGTATTTTTTTTATCTATGGAAAGAGCGGCTGAAAATATGCC
>JAKPTH010000681.1 GCA_029571125.1 bacterium | reverse complement strand
TCACTGTTCTCTATTCTCTATTATCTGAAATAAGTTCCGGAGGTCCCCAAAAATGCGTTCCACCCCCAAAAGCGTTACCTACGACAAATCCTTCGCCTTCGCCGTCCGTGTCGTCAAAGCGTACAAATGGCTGTGTGAAAGCCAAAAAGAGTATGTGCTATCCAGGCAGCTCCTGCGATCGGGCACGAGCATTGGCGCGAATATAAAAGAGGGTTTATACGCGCAATCTAAAAAAGATTTCATAACTAAACTGACGATAGCGTTGAAGGAAGCCGCCGAATCCGAATACTGGATAGAATTACTATCGGCGGGGCAATATCTTGACAAAAAGACGGCGGCTTCGATGCTTGAAGATATTTCTGAAATAATGAAGCTGTTAACGGCGTCGGTGAAGACGGCGAAGGCGGGGCTGAAAGATCAGTGTATAGTGGACAGTGCATAGTGAAGGCCGCCACGATCATCCGCGTTTCCCCGTTCTCACTATATACTATGCACTATGCGTTATGCACTTGAAAAACCCGGCGGGTTGTGGTATAATATTGTCATGGTGATTAAAAAAGCGAATAAAACTGTAAATATAAAGAAGCCGGAACATAAGAAAACGGCCGTAAAACCGGCTCTTAGCAACGATAAACTATATCGTAAGCTGTATGCGTGTCCGAAGATGGTCGAGGATTTGATTCAGAACTTCGTAAAAGAGCAGTTTGTCGAGCATATTGACTTCTCGACGCTCAAAGAATGCAAGACTAGATTCGTTACTGATCGTGACGGCGTACGCGAGTCCGACATGATGTACGAGCTCAAAATAAAGGATGAAACCGTATATTTTTTCGTTCTGTTAGAGTTCCAGTCCACGGTTGACAGATTCATGCCGGTCAGGATGCTCACATACATAATGCTTTTCTATCAGGACTGGCTGAAAAAGCAGACGGCATATAAGCGCAAGCTGAAGCAGAAAGAAAAGAACGGCACATTAGACGAAGCCGACATCGAGGCCATTTACGAAACCATAAAACTCCCGGCGGTATTTCCGATACTGATTTACAACGGCGACCGCAAATGGACCACTCCGTCGGAACTTAAGGAATTGATAGGCGTAAGATATAAAACACTCGATAAATACGTGCCGAATTTCAGGTATTATAAGATAATCGAAAATGAATTCAGCCCGGAAAGCCTGAAAGAACTCGAAAGCATAAACGCGGCTCTATTTAGAGCAGAACAGGCAGGCACGGATGAAGTGAGCGAATGCGCGCTGAGATTGACGGAAATACTAAAAAGAGAAGCAGATCCTGAACTGCAAAGAGGTTTTAGACCGTGGCTATATAATTTCATACTTGGACACGGAATAAAAGCATCGGAAGCGAATAAAATAATAGATAGACTGGAGGCGGGCGACATGACATTACTTGAAGCGACAATTAAGAAGAATCGGGAAAAAGCGATAAACGAAGGCGAAGAGAGGGGTGCTGAGAAAAAGGCTATAGACGCAGCTAAAGTTCTGTTAGAGCGGGGTATAGATATAAAAATAATATCTGAATCAACCGGCCTTTCGGAAGCTAAAATAAAATCGCTGGCGAAGAAGCCGACAAAAGACGCAGCTTAAACATCCCGGCTCTCTCTAAAACATCATTAGAACGCAAATAAAAGCATAAAATAACATAAAAGGCATCTGAGGTCATTTCGAAGAACTAAAAACCCTCGGATGTCTTTTTTCATTTGCGGAACATAGAAAATTTCGATTTTCGGTAATTTCAATTAAATTTCGCTTTCAGAGCCGAAGATACTAAATTTCGGACGGCCATCGTCGCCAGAAAAATACGTTCGCGGTCATCGAGCCGCTGGTCAGAATTCCTTAAGCAGGGCCATCAAATTTCCCCACTCAGGGCCACCAGAAATCCCCAGGTCAGGGTCATCAGAATTCCCCCACCCGCGCTCAAGTAAAATCACCCAGGCCAAACAATAAAAACTGAGCGGTCCGGAACTTAAAAAGTCTTGCATGTCGGCATCTAAAAATCTTAGCACTTCGGAACTTAATTTTCTTAGCGCCCTCAAACAGCTCTCTCAGCTGAAAATCGTAACAGCCAGCTAAATAAATATATATTATATCAAAAAAGGGGTAAAATAATACCCGATTTCTGCCCCGTTTTACCTCCACAACAACCAAAATACTTACGCCCTTTCATGGAATAATCCGTGAAAGGGCTTTTTTAATTTCGGCCAATATAAAACGAAAGGAGCATGATCCCATGAAGATCATCATTAAATTGAAAGAAATTGAAGACCTGGAATCAAAACAACCCGAGCTGGAACACTTGCTGGAAGCCATCGAGGAATACTTCTGCGAGCTTTTCGACATCTTCGGCGACGATAGCCAGATAGAAGAATTCCGGCTGGACAAAGAAGCCGGCCACATCGTAATAATCGAAAACGAAGACGACGCTTTTTCATTAGAACTCGCTGAAATAGGCAAATTAAGTCTGAAAGACAGCAGACCAGAAGCCATCGAAAGAATAATGCTGAAAGACGGCAAAATAGCGTATAAGATCTCGATCTGCACTAATAATTCATACATGGTGACGCTATTTTCG
>JAKPTH010000677.1 GCA_029571125.1 bacterium | reverse complement strand
AAGAGAGTTTCTATGGAAATGTGGGAATGGAAAAAAACTTTGAGTATTGCATGTGCATTATATAGAAAATATAAAATCGATTATGAAGGGCAGGAATTTGAAATGGCATTAGATGTAACCAGAAAAACACGTGATTATCTGTATGGCCGCCTTTTGGCTCTGGCGGATAGTATTGAGCAGTGGGCGCTGGACAGATCTAAGGAAGACCGGCTTACCAACGCAGCGAGGCTGATGCAAAGATTTGCCGACAGGCCGTTCAGCACATGGCGTACGATAGAGCTGGCGTTAAAACCTTATGAAGCGAGGCTGGGCGGCGTATCAAGAAAAAGGCGTTCCATGATCTCTGAAGTTATGACTATGTTTAATCCGGAAGATTTTAACAGCGATAAAAAATTGAGCGGTGAATTTTTGCTTGGCTATCATTGTCAGATAGAGGCATTGAAAAATAAAAAACATGATGAAATCGAAGAAACGATAGAATAAATTAAATAGGAGGATAAAATATGAGCACACTGAAGAATAAAATCGATTTTGCGGTTGTGATTAATGTAAAAAATGCGAATCCCAATGGAGATCCTTTGAATGGCAATCGGCCGAGGACCAATTATGACGGATTAGGAGAAATTTCGGATGTCTGCATAAAAAGAAAAATTAGAAACAGGTTGATGGATGCTAAGCTTCCAATCTTCGTCCAGTCTGACGATAACAAAGTTGATGGCTACAACAGCTTAAGAGAAAGGGCCGAGAAAGAATTAAAAGGCGGGTTGAACAGGAAAGATGCCTGTGCGAAATGGTTAGATGTGAGAGCATTTGGCCAAGTTTTTGCTTTTAAAAATAAAGATAAGGCAAAAGGGAAAAAATCCGAGTCTGAAGAAGGAATCGATCAGACTGAAAATAGCGTTTCGATAGGAATTCGTGGTCCCGTTTCGATTCATTCCGCGTTTAGTGTAAATTCGGTTAGCGTTTCAAGCATCCAGATAACTAAAAGTGTCAGTGGTGAAGGCGATGGAACCAAAAAAGCTTCAGATACGATGGGAATGAAGCACAGAATCGATCATGGAGTTTATGTTTTTTACGGTAGTATGAATCCTCAATTGGCAAGCCTTACCGGCTTCAGCGATGAAGATGCTGCCGCCATCAAAGAAGCTCTCAGGACTTTATTTCAAAATGATTCTTCATCCGCCAGGCCTGAAGGAAGCATGGAAGTTTACAAATTATACTGGTGGAAACATGCAGTAAATATTCCAAATGGCCAATATTCTTCGGCGAAAGTCCATAGAAGCTTGAAAATAACACCGCGCAATGATAGCCCTAAGGATATAATAGATTATGAAATTTCTCTTGAAAAACTGGATGGCCTTGAACCCGAAGTTATTGATGGTCAATAAACATAGTTTTGATAAAAATGAGCTTCCATCAGGCATCGAAGTTAAAATGCGGCCTGAGGAAAATTTGTTTTAAGGAGGCCTTATGACAGAAAAGCATCTTGCAGTTTTTAGAGGGCGAAAAATTAGAAAAACACTACATAACAATGAATGGTGGTTTGCTATCGTCGATGTAGTATCGGTGCTTACCGACTCGATCGACCCGGCGGGTTACATTAAGGACATGCGCCGCCGCGACGCGGAACTTTCGAAAGGGTGGGGGCAATTTGCCACCCCCCTTTCAATTGAAACGGAAGGCGGAGTTCAAAAAATAAATTGCGCCAACGCCGAAGGCATTTTTCGCATCATACAGTCTATCCCGTCGCCGAAGGCCGAGCCTTTCAAACGCTGGCTGGCGAAGGTCGGCTATGAGCGCGTGAAAGAGATCGAAGACCCGGAGATCGCTACTGAGCGGGTGAAGGAAATATATCGCGCCAAGGGATATTCGGAAAGCTGGATCGAAAAACGTATGCGCGGGATCGCTGTCAGGGCAGAACTTACCGATGAATGGAAAAAACGCGGCGTAAAGGAGGAGCCGGAATATTCAATTTTGACCGCGGAAATTTCAAAGGCGACTTTCGGATTGACTCCATCCGAATATAAAAAACTTAAGAGACTCGAACGCGAGAATCTTCGCGACCACATGACCGATCTCGAACTCATATTTTCCATGCTCGGCGAGGCTGCCACTACTGAGATAGCCAGAAACAAAGACGTGAAAGGGTTTGAAGAAAACAGGACGGCGGCCAGAAAAGGCGGCGGTATAGCCGGAAACGCCCGGAAAAAGCTGGAAAAAGAATCGGGTCGAAAGGTTGTCACGGGCGAAAACTATCTGGATGCGCCTGAAAAAGTGAAACGTTTGAAGCGCAAATAGTCAGGCGGGACATATTATGACTATCGAATATAATGAAGACTATCTGATGCTCTCAGGGATACAGCATTTCAGATTTTGCGAGCGGCAGTGGGCGTTGATTCACGTGGAAGGCCAATGGAACGAGAATCGCCTCACTTTCGAAGGCCGGCTTATACATGAGCGCGCCGACGATCCATTCCGTGTCGAGACTTTGGGCGAACGCTTCGTTTCAAGGTCGGTGCCTGTCGTCTCTCACAGGCTTAAGTTGTACGGCGTCGCGGATGTGGTCGAATTTATAAAATCTAGTGAAGGCGGCGCAAGGATAGCGGATCGTGAAGGTTTGTGGACGCCATATCCGATCGAATATAAACACGGCCAGCCGAAGAGCGACGACTGTGATCTGATTCAGCTTTGCGCCCAGGCGATGTGTCTTGAAGAGATGCTCGGAGTGAAAGTGACGGAAGGCGCGATGTATTATTATAAAATTCGCCGCAGGCTTAAAATCGTTTTCGATTCCGCAGTGCGCGCAGCTGTGGCGGATGCGGCCGAGAGAATGAGGTTATCGTTTTTAAGCGGCGTTACGCCGAAAGCGCTTTATACTAAAAAGTGTGAAAACTGCTCACTTATCGATATATGTCTTCCAAAATCAGCCAGGGGTGATAAAGCGGTTGAAAAATACATGGAAGGCATTTTCGAACGGTAGGAGGTGTGTATATTCGTAAATTGCTGAATGTT
>JAKPTH010000211.1 GCA_029571125.1 bacterium | reverse complement strand
TTCTGCGCCCAGGTCTGTCCGGCGATTCCCGGAGGCCCGTATTTGTGAAGGGTGCCGCTGTATAGCTCCAGCGCCTTGACAAAGGCGTCGCTCGTCAGGTCCGGCCGGCCGTTCTCGTCCAGCCACCGCCCGCCCATCCCGAACACAAAGGGCGCTAGGGTGTAAACCGCCTGAATCCCGTCTCCCCGGCTGACATATCCCGCATATTTGGTGTTCTTGTCATAGAGCTTCTCGGCCGCGGCGGAATAACTAAACATAAAGGCTGCGCGGTTCACGCCGCCGAGCTTTTGCTGAACAAAAAACAGTAAAATCATCCCGGGGTGAAAAAATGTCTGACGCTTATATCTTCGGTGAAATAATAAAAAACTTCGAACCGTATCCGGAAAAATTTTCCGATATAATAAAAATTTCGGCTGAAAAAAAGAAAAAGCTCGCCGCAGCGCCCATTAACGACATACTCAACGTGCTCGACGACGTTTCGCGGGCCTGGGCGGATAAAGGCTATCATCTTAGAAAAATAGCGTGGGACTATCTGAAAGAACAGACCGGCTATTCCGACGAAATGCTCGAAGCTGGCTTTCAGACCATATCTTATATCTGCTCTAAAAAGTTTCTAAACCAGAGACTCGCGGGCGAACTCAACTGCGAATACGCTTTCGAAAAGCTTGACCGGCTTTCATACGACAAAAAATCCGGAGGCCTGATCAAATTAAACCCGCTCGGAAACATACTTCACGTTTCGGCTTCAAACGTCTTCATTTCAGCCGTAGATTCGCTTGTTTCAGGTTTCATTACGAAGAACGTAAATTTTTTAAAACTGAGCCATGCCGATATCCTCTTTCCAGTGCTTTTCGCCCGCTCCGTACATGAATTGGACGTAAATTCCGTTATTTCAGATTGCTTTTCGGTTTTTTACTACAGGGGCGGCGATGAAAAAACCGAAAAAATTTTTAAAGACTCCATGGACGCTGTTGTGGTCTGGGGCGGCGCCCAGGCCGTAGCGTCATGGCGCGCGGGAGTTTCCATAAAAACCAGGCTGATAGAATACGGGCCTAAAATGAGCTTCGCCTTCGCCGACTTAAATACAGTTAAATCTTTAAGCGAGCTGGAAATTCTCTGCGACAAACTGGCCCACGATATTTCCATGTGGGAGCAGGCTGCATGCTCCTCGCCCCAGAACGTTTATATTGTAGAATCTGAAACGCATAAAGCCGAAGAGTTCTGTAAATTTTTATTTTACGCGCTTAAAAGAAAAGAATCCAGCCTTCCGCCTAAAACGCTTTCACTCGACGAGCAGATCGAAATTTTAAAATTCCGCGAAAAAGCCTACTCGGCTTATATAGCAGGCGGCGGCACCAGGATATATTACGACTGCGATTCAATGCCGTGCTCCGTAGTCCTGAGCGATAATTCAGATTGCGAACCTTCCGTATTGTTTCGCAACATAATAGTAAAAGCTGTAAGCGGCATTTCTGATTTTTACGAGGCGATTTCCGGCGTCGGCTTCTACCTGCAGGCGGTTTCCATAGCGGTTGACGGTTCCGAAATCCTCGGCGTATCCGAAAAACTGCACGCCCTCGGGGCGAGCCGCGTACTGACTCCCGGAAAACACGGCGAGCCGCTTGCCGGCGCGTCTCATGACTCCAAATATATGCTCAACGACCTGCTCAGGTATTCAATGCTCGAAATAAGCGGCGAAGACCAGCTGCCGTTGCTTTTAAACGAGATATCCGACGCCTCGAAAACTTCACTGATAAAAAATATTCTTAAAAACGCATATTACGGCGCCGAATATTACCGTAACGTAATACCTCCGGCTGTTTTCGAACTCTCGGGCGAAGAGTTTCACGCCGCTTTTAAAAAAATACCGGCGCTCGGCAAGAAAGAAATTTATGAAAACTGCCTTCCGGATTCCACCAGGATCATTTCCGGCGCCTGCCTCGAAAACGCCTATATTTTCGCTTCGGGCGGATCAACCGGCGAAGCTAAATTTTCAGTTTACTCAAACGATGAGCTGGAATATGTAACCGACGTTTTAGCCGATATTTACCGCGTGGCGGGAATCCGCCCGCGGCATCGCACGGCGAACCTTTTTATAGCAGGCGGGTTATGGACTTCATTTATAGTCGCCAATATGGCGCTGGAAAAAATAGGAGTCACGAACCTCGCGCTGGGCGGCAACACCGATTTTCCGACGACGCTTAAATTTTTCAAAAAACTACGGCCGCAGGTTATCGTCGGACTCCCTTCCATAATAATGAAATTCGCCGAATACTGCGAAAAGGAGAAGGCCGATATAAAAATAGGCCTGATTCTCTACGGCGGCGAACATATGAGAAAGCCGGCGCGCGAATACCTAAAAAAAATCCTGGGCGCTGAAGAGATTTTATCGGCCGGGTACGCCGCGGTGGATTGCGGCCCCATCGGTTTTCAATGCTCTCACTTGAGCGGAGGCGCCCGCCATCACGTATTATCGGGATACCAATACGCTGAATTTATTACGCCTGACGGCCGCGACGCAAAAGCCGGCGAAGCCGGCGAAATAATCGTAACCAACTTGAACCGCTCAAGGATGCCCGTAATAAGGTTCCGAACCGGCGATATGGGCGTGCCGCTCGACTACGAATGCCCGTGCGGCAGAAATAACCCGGTTTTCGAGCTGCTCGGCCGCTGCGACGACATTCTCGTAGCCGGCGGCGCTAATTTGACCCCTCGCGATTTCGAAGACGCTATCGCGAAAAACCATGAGCTTTCATCTATATTTCAGCTTATAGCCGTCACCCGAAACGGCTTCGACGCGCTGGAGCTATTTTTAGAACTTAAAGAGGGCGTCTCCCTAAACGCCGCTCAGACCGCCGGACTTAAAGCAAAAATAACGGACGACCTCAAAAACTGTTCTTTCAAGGTGAAAACAATGCTCGAGTCAGGCTGGCTGAGCTCTTTTGAAATATTTATCCAGCCCGCCGGCAAAATCGAACGCATAGAACGCACCGGCAAGGTCGTTAACATTAAAGATATGAGAAAATAAAATGGGGTTTATTTTTAGACGCGCCGCCGGTCCGAAGGAAACCGGCCTTTAAAATAAATGACTTTTAAGAGGTTTGAATGAGCTCGAATAACGGTTACGAACGCATTATAAAATTCATAAAGGCCAATCCGGCCTTAATAAAGATAATAGGTTCCGAAAAAATAGCCGCCGAAATAGACGCGCTGGTGAATTCCCCCGGAGCGGAGCCTGTAGATAAAACAGAATATGCCGAATTCCTTATATGCTCGGGCCTTTACGAAAAGGCCGCCGAAGCGCTTCATGCCATTATAGACTCTGACAGCGCCAATTACAGGGCTCACTACCTTCTCGCCCGCTGCTATTACATGAACGGATCGCTGAAGGAAGCCCAGTATCCCATAATAAAATGCCTTGAAATACAGCCCAACTATGACGAAGGCCGCCTTCTGCTGGCCAGGATTTTTTTAAAGGCCAGACAGTACGAAAAGGCCCAGAAGCTTTTCGAATTCTATCAAAACCATCCACGATACGGAGTTATCGCCAGATTGTATATAGCCAAAGGCTATTATTACTCGGGCGGGTTCGAATCGGCCGCCGCCTATCTGGAAGCGCTTCTTAAATCAGGCGAAAAGTCGCCTCTATTTCCGGCTATTTATGCCTACCAGCTTTCCAACGTCGAAAAATACGACCGCGCATTTTCGTTAATTTACGCCCATTCTCTCAACGCTGAAAACGAAAACGCTCCACAGCGTTATATACTGGATTTCATGACGGCCTTTTTATTTTCGTTCGCGGCGCGTTCTAATTATCTCGAACAATACCTGGACGAAGCTTTTGAAATACTTAAAAAATACGGCGACGACGTTTCCCGCATGAACGACCCCGTCTACGATCTTTACAGAAATTTCGCCATGGCCGCTTATTATATGAAAAAGCGAGATTACGAAAAGATGCAGCAATACGCCGAAAAAGTTAGCGGCGCAGGAAGCTCATATGAAGCCGAGGATTTCGCGGTCTTCGATTTCGAGGAATTCAACAATATCTATTCCCTGGCGCGGCAGAATAAAAATAAGTCAGAAGCGCTTAAAATGAAGTCGGCGGGATGCCTGCACATAAATTCCGGAAACCTTTCCAGCGCGGTTTTATGCTTTGAAAAAGCCTCGTCTTACGCGCCCGAAGATGTCGAAATCCTTTCGATGCTCGGTGAAAGCTACGTATTGACCGCTCAAACGGCCAGAGCCTTGAACGCCTACTCGGCGATCAAAAAGCTCGCTCCCGCAAATATTGACGCCTACAGGCGCACTTCGGAAATTTACATGGGCCTCGGCCATTACGATAAATTCATATCAGAATGCCGGCAGATACTCGCGCTCGACCCGGCCGATATTATTTCCAGATACTTTATCGGAGAATATCTTTTCAATAATTCCAATCTCAAAGAAGCTGAAGAATTTTTGAAGCATATAGCCGTTCGAATCGAATCCGAACTGAAAACGAGCCGCCTTGAATCGCTTGCGTTAGAAACGCGCGATATTTACGAAAAAACATGCTTTATCCTGGCCCAGATAGCATACAGGGACGGCAATAAAGAAAATACCATAATCTATCTAAACTCCGTAATTAACGTCAATCCGGAAAATGAAAAAGCGTTCGAACTTCTCAATAAATTAAAACAGAGCCGCCAGGATAAGCAGATAATGTTTCTGCTTCGCGAAGCTGACGAAAAAGAAGCTCAGCAAGACTACACCACTGCGATGCATTTATATGAAAACGTTATCGAGATCGAGCCTCAGTTTATCGACGCCCATTTCAGGCTCGCTAAAAATCTTATAAGACAGAAAAATTTCGACCGCGCGCTTTTCGAGCTGGAGCGAATATTCGATTATAATTATAAATCCTACGACAAAACCGCTGAAGTTTACCTTGCAATGGCGCTTATTTCATATGAAATTTCCAAGATAGATAAATGCCGCGAATCGCTTTACAGCCTTTCGCATATTTCATCAGATGCGTCGATTGCCCTTATGCTGCTATACCTGCATAAGACATCTTTTCTGATATTCGGATCATCGCCGGATTTTAATAACCTGCTCGATGAGCTTATGCTTAAAAAGCACGACGCGCCTGACGATTTTATAAATAATTTCTCGCTCGGATATATAATAAACAATATTCCGGGCTGGCTTTTCGAAGACCAGGCGATCTTCGCGGAATCCCTTAAATCGGCTAAAATGGCGTTTGAAAGCGATACCGACGATATCTACGCGGCTTATTCTTACGCGTTCGCGCTCGAAAAAGCCGGCGAAAACGAACAGGCGTTCGAGATTTATTCGCGCATAGCCTCGCTGGATCATAACGCCGGACCCGAAGTTAATCACACTAAAGAAAAATATTCGCTATTGAATAATTACCAGAACTATTCTATTTCTTTTTATAACTTTAATTTGCTGCAGAACTTGAATCTCGTAAACTTCATTGGCGGAGCGGTCAATAAAGTGGCTTATTACGAAGAAAGCAGAGGCAATTTCGAAGACGCGGCGCATTATTATTTAAAGGCGTCTAAGCTCGACAAAGATAACCCGGCCGCCGCCATGAAAACTATAGATCTGCAGCTAAACGCCGCGCTGAGCGATAAAAACCTTAAAATATCAAGGGTCTCAGCCATGATTAAAAACTTAAAGAAAGAAGCCGCCGCGGACTCTTCCAGGGCGGAATTGAAATTCCAGCTCGGCTACCTTTATTTCAAGCTTCCAGACGACCTCGACGTGCTCGGCTCGACCCTGGAAAACGTCGTTATGGAGCTGAAACACTGCGTAGCCATCGATAATAAATATATTCCGGCATACGCGGTATTACGCGCCGTGTTTCAAAAAATGGGCGCAAAAGACAAAAAAATGTACGCGCTCGCGCTTGAAACGGTTAAAAAGGCCGCCGACTTCATAGACAATAAAAACCCATACCTGAACATAGAATTGGGCGACTGCTATTATTATTACTACGCCCAGGACTTTAAAAACGACGCGCTCGAATATTATAAAAAAGCCGTACTGCACAAGCCTGACTTTACCGAGGCGCATTTTAAAATGGCTTCAATTTACCGAATAAAAAAAGATTTTGAAAAGGCCATACTCCACTACGGAATAACTTACGATCTCGAACCGAACGGCGCATACGCCCAGGAATGCAAAAAATCCATAGCCACCCTTAAAAGGCGGCATATGATAGAATAAGGCAATTAATATAACGAAGGAGCATCTAATGATATTAAATAAAAGCGGAAAGCTATTTTACCGCAAGGCTTTTTTCTGCGTTTTCCTATTTTTCGCCGCGCTGGCTATGGTTCTGCCCACCTCCGGATCGCCGGCTAACGCTACGGAGTCTTCCGATCCGGCTGAAGAATATATGCAAAAACAGGAATATTCTAAAGCCGCCGAGGTTTATTCGAAACTTTTACAGGACGA
>JAKPTH010000645.1 GCA_029571125.1 bacterium | reverse complement strand
TTGACCCGTATTCATTTGTCACTCCTCTTAATTACAACTTACTCACCGACCTTCAATTTTTTTAGCCGGAACGCGTCCGGTTATTTTAAATATCGACCTCACAAATTTATCATTTAACAATTTTTTAAACTAATATTTCTTGGTCTTTTTTCTAAAAAAAGCTAAAGTTTTTCAAAAAATTGACAAGGCCATTTTTTTAATATATAATTTATATATTATCGTAAAAAAATACTTTTTAAAGTTTTTGCATAACACGGATAGTTAAAAAATTGTCAGAAATGTTTATTAATATAATTTCGGAGGTAACGATGTATAGAAAACTCTTATTTTCAGCCTTTATAATCTTCTCTTTCCTTGCATTTTCAGCTTACGGCGCTATCGTTCACGCCGACGAATTCAAAACCCTCTCCGACTCCACTAAAATTTACGATATAGTCAAATCTCCCTGGACGCAGGCTAAAAAAGCCGAAATAACCGCAGCCATAGACCTCGTCAAAGACTATGACAAACTCGAAAAGGTCAAATGGTACGATGTTTTCTCTTATTACAGCATCTACAGGCAAATCAACGAAAAACGTAAAAATTTTTACGAAGCTTCAAAACAAAGAATTCTTCTAGAAGAAAAAATGAAGCGTGAAGGCACCAAAGACTTCGGCCAGAACGTCTATAACGCTATAATAACGGGCGCAGATATGTGGGCGCGCTACGCCAATAACGACGGACCGATATTTTCTCAGATGATCTCCAGCTACGACAATTTACTTTTAAAAATAGTTGAATACGACAAAATGACCTGGATGACGCCAATAAAAAAAGCTAAAAAATTCAAAGAGGTCAAAGACTCCACCAAATACGTCGTCCAGTGCGCTAAAAGATTCGAGCAATCCAACACTTTCGATAAAATCAAAGCCATAATTGACCATCCGCAGGGCAAAGAAGTCATTAACGTAGTCACCGGCATAGGCGGGCTTATAAACTCTATAGGCGATATTTTCAAAGGCATTTCTTCCATCGGCGGAATTTTCAGCTCATCCTCGAACGGCAGCCTCCCCCGGAAAGCAGAAACCGAAAATATAACCGGCGGCTCGGATTCCGCATACGAAGTTTCTTCCCGGGAACCGCAGAATTTAACCGGCGGCGAAAACTCGTTAAATAACTCTTCAGCGGAATTTTACACTCAAAAACACCGCCAATACATAATACTGGTCGAACAATATTACGAAGCTCTAAAAGCCGGCAAATCGGCAGAAGAATTATCCGGCCAATTCGATGAAATAAAAAGACTCAAGCAGGAACTCGGCATTAAATAATCCAAAGCAAAGGCCAAGGAAAAACGATGGAAAATAAAAATTTAACGATAATGTTCACCGATATAAAAGGCTTCACTCAGCGCACAAGCCTGCAAAGCCGCATCGCTACCGCCGAACTTATAAAACAGCACAACGACCTTCTGGCGCCAATCTTCGAAGAGCGAGGCGGAAAAATAATCAAAACCATAGGCGACGCGTTTCTTGTTGTATTCGAAAGCCCCACCAACGCGGTTCTCACCGGAATCCAGCTCCAGCAGAAGTTAAAAGAGCACAACGGTAACACCGCCGAAACCGACAGGCTCGAAGTGCGCGTAGCCATAAGCACGGGCGAAGTCAGCGTGATAGATAACGATATTTACGGAGAAGCCGTAAATATAGCCGCAAGGCTTGAAAGCGTATCCGAAGCCAACGAAGTATATTTCACGGAATCCACATATCTGGCGATGAACCGCGCGGAAGTTCCGACCGCCGAAATCGGCTACAGGCTTTTTAAAGGGATTCCCGATAAGATAAAAATTTTCAAGGTGCTCCGCGAAGGGCATGAGGCGAAACCGGGGCCGGGACGCTCCTTAAGAGAAGCCAATCAACAGGCAATTCCCGATACGGCGAATATAAAAACCAATGTCGCCGAACCGGTCAAAGAATTCGGCTTCGTGATAGTCCCGATTTGCATGTTCCTGTTCGGCGCGCTGGGACGCGTCTTTTTAAAATCCGGAGAAGGCTTTATACTCGGGCTGGGGGCGGGATTCCTGTTCAGATGCCTTGAAATGCGAAAAAACGGAAGAAGGCCCGGCGCAACGGCGTTCGCGGCAGGATTTTTTCTGGCCCTTTCCCTGGGCTTGATATTCAGGATAAAGGCCGCGGCGGGCCTTCTCGCAATAGCGTTCGGACTTTTGCTTATGACTTATTTCAAAAGATTTTAGGCTCGCGGTTTTATTCGCCGCCTTCTCAAATAATCCCATATTTTTTCATAAGGCGCCAAAGCGTTATCCGGCTTATAGAAAGCTCCGCGGCGGTAAGATTGCGATTAAATCCGTTGTTTTTCAGGGTCTGCTTCAAAACGTCGGGCTCTATGACTCCGGATGAACTTTTTTTCTTTCCGGGAGGCGGCGCAAGCATATTCACGATTTTTTTCTGGTAATCTTCGCCGAAATTTTCCGGCTTTAAGACATTGTCGTGGCAGAAAATAAACGCATGCTCGAGCATATTACGCAGCTCTCTAACGTTTCCCGGATAATCGTACATCATTAAAAACTCGTAGGCCCTCTGTGAAATCATTGTGATGCTTTTAGCATATTTCGAATTCAGCTCTTCCATGAAACGCTGTATCAATAGTTCTATGTCCTCTATTCTCTCGCCCAGTGAAGGCACCTTTAAATTAACGATCTTCAACCTGTAATAAAGGTCTTCGCGAAATTTTTTTTCACGGATCAACGAAAGAAGGTCTCTGTTTGTGGCGGCGATAATCCTTACGTTCGCCGAAAGCGTGCGC
>JAKPTH010000633.1 GCA_029571125.1 bacterium | reverse complement strand
AGTTCAAAATCACCGGAATACAAAAAGGCGGGCCATATGACCTCGTAGTCAGAAGCAGCACCGGCTCCAATCAATATTTCACCGATGTACCTCGAACCGTAACGCTCACGGCAGGTCAGAAATACGATATAGGAACCATTTACATCAAACTTCTAACCGTGGCCGTAAAAGGTACTGTTTATGATTCAAAAGTCTACGACCTGGCAAATGTCGCCAATAACCTTGCGCGCGCAGGCGTTTCGAACGCGTCCGTAAAGGCCAAATACAAACGTAACGACGGCACGTATTATCAGGTTACTTCTTCGCCTACCCTTTCGGGCGGATCGTTCGAAGTGCAGCTGCCTTCGCTTCAGTTCGACTTTGAAATTTCATGCTCGAACTACCTTACGCAATCATTCCCGGGCACTAATATCAACTCTTACCCGAACGCTTATACCGGCCTGGACTTTAAAATAAAACCTCAAAGCATAACCGCTTACGGCAAAGCGTATTACGATTCCAACTCCAACGGCTACGTGGACGCGGCTGACGCCCTTATATTCACGGCCAACGGCGGAGCCTTCCAGAGCCTTGTAAATACGCTTATAGTAAGTTACGATTATCATTCGTTCACTTTCGATACCTTCATCCAGAGCGATTCAACATTCGTCGCTACCGACGTTCCCATCGGCCCCGACGGCACCAAGCGTTTTACAATTTACGATAGATACCTCGGCAACAACATAGCGCCAAGCCCCTGGAAAGACTCCACCGGCAACAATATCGTAACGCTCAATACCGGCGGCACCAATCCGAGTTCAATAGACATAGCCGTGAGCCTCACCGAATCGCAATACGCAAGCTTCAACGGCAAGGTTTACGATTATAAGATATGGGTCGAAGGCAACGAGCTGTACGGACTTCCCACACCTCGACCAGGCTATGACAGAACTCAAACCGACAATCATGTTCCTTACGCTACGATAAAAGTGACTTCAACGAGCGGCTTCAACCAGACATTCACTTCGCAGGCCGACGGAAGGTTCCTGATAAAAGTGCCAGCCGGAAATACCTACAGCATTACATACAGCGCTACGGGCTACGACGACACCGTCGAAAACAATATTGTCGCGAACGCCGGAACGGTACAGCAACTCGAAGGAGCGCTTTATCCAAAGATAGGCCGCGTAATCGGAACTATATACTACGATAACAACATAAACTTGGTCAATTCAGAGCCGACCGATTACAACCACATTCACGAGGCTTCAGAACCAACAATAAATTCCGTTACTGGTCACCCAACAATATCATCAAACTGGAATGGAGCTACTTTTAATGTTCTCTATAATTATAGAGGACTTACATTTGGAACAACATCTTTCAACAGAACAAATTCGCAATATATAATTGAGCGAGTACCCATAGGAACTTACAATAGCTTTGTTGTTCAAGACGTAACTTCATTATCAAACTGGATTGGAGTGGGCAACGATTACTCGGCAAGAATGTTCATGAGCCAGATATACACTCTGGATGGAAAAACGGCGGCCAGCGTTACCGTCGCCGAAAATACGACCACGCCCAATATAAACTTCGCGGTTATGGTATGGGGCGGACATATAACAGGTATAAAAGATCTGAAAAAGAATGAAACTAATTTCAGGATTCTCTATGCACAACCACCCGACGGTATCAGGAGCAAGATGCGCGGCGAAGACTACTGGCTGGCGCTCGGAGGTTCTCTCGATCAGACAGAAGGCCTTCCCATCCCAAGAAAATACTACCTGGAGTTATTCGACATACGCGACGGCGGAAGCTCGTCCGGTATCAAGCCGCTAAAATTCACCGACCCGCAGGGCGTTATCAAGATCTTCTCCTATCCAGTCGGAAACGATCCGGATATAATAATTCCTCCCGGCACTTACGTTCTTGCAATAGCCGGCGACGTCGATCTTAGCGGTTCTCCGTTAGGTCCGCCTATGAATACGGATCAGGGTTTGACATGGAGCAACTCGCCCGCCGGATTCCCCTATCGATATGGCGGAATAGACCGCTGCTGGCAAAACATAGTATATTACCAGGGCGATCCCGCCGCAACCAATCCGGGCATCGACCTCAAGGCAGGCCAGACACATCTGATCATAAACGAAGATTAGTACTGGCTATATAATTAAAAAAATAATCCTCTTAAAATTCAGGCGGCCCTTCAGCGAAAGGCCGCCTGAATTATTTTAAAAATAATTGTGAATTAGAACATATATTTGCCGAAATGATTTATGGTGATGTGTAATGTATAAAAAAATAAATATCTTAATCAAATCTCTAGTCCTGATATTAACGGTGATTACCCTGCTCGGCGCGGGTTTATATTTACTCTTGAGCTCTGATTACGCTGGCGCAAAAGTTTCGGAGGCGCTCTGCAAATACTCAGGAGGAAGCGTCAGCATAAAAAATCTTTCGGGAAATTTTATAAATAAAACGGCATTCAACGGCGTTGAAATAAAAAAATCCCCCGGCGACTGCGGCGGCGGCCTTTATGCCATAGACGGAATAAAAGCCGATTCAGCCTGCGTGCAATATTCCATTTTAAGCATGCTTAAAAATCAAAAAATCGCCATGCGCAATATGGAATTCAACAACGTTAAAATAAACATTTCCCACGACAAACTTGACTTCAAACCGTCTTTGGTTACGCTTCTTGACGGTTTTAAAAACGCGGTTTCCAGGTTATTTTATAACAACATTATCAGTTTTTATATCAATAAAGTTTATATAAACCAGCTCAGCTTAATATTCGATAAATTCAACACGCTCGAATCTTCGCATCTGGTTTTCAATAACTTGAAAATCATTCCCAAAAACGTTTTTATGAGCTCTTACTATTTCGAATCGCTTATCGAAATGCTTCACGGCAAAGAAGTTATTATACCTTCATGTTCGCTCAAAGGCGAAATCGATCTCAATAATATGGCATTCAGGCTATTCGTCGAGGCTGAACGTATAAAACTGGCGGATTTCAACTGGCTTCTAAATTATTTTTCAAAAGATTACCGGATAGAAAACGGCCTTCTGCTGACTTCAACCGTCATAAATTATTCCCAGCCGGAAGGGCTTCAGATATTCGGAAGCGCCGTAGTTAAAAATCTCGTTTTAAATAAACACGGGTTTTATAATATCACGGGCGAAACGCTCAATATAAATTTCAACGAGAATTCAATCAAATTAATAAATTCAAAATTCATTGCGGAAGACATATTATTCACAGTGAACGGTATAATCGAAAATGTATTTTCCTCTGAAAATCTAAAGGCCGACTTAAAATTAAAAAGCGCTAACGATCAGGCTGAAAAATACCTGGCGCTGGCCAAAAAACATTTTAAAAACGAAGCGTTGAATTCATATTACGCAACGGGAAACGTCTTTATAGAAAGCGAAATAGCGGGCATTGGAAAAGAATATTCCAGATGGGACCACAAAACTTCTATCGAGTTTAAAAACGTCGATCTCGCGTCTCAAAAAATGTCCATGGCGTTCGAGCGTATAAACGGAAGGCTCGAAGGCGATTCAAGATTTTTTAAAACCGCTTATCCGGTTACGCTAAAAATAGCCAACTGCTGGCACGAGCTTCAACTCGAAACAAAAAATTATAACGACCGCGAAAAAATGACGTACAATTTGCATTTAAAAGAGCATGTCCCCGCGTTCCACAACGCCGCGGCAGCCATAACGGAAGACGAAGACAGCTTCGTGGCTTTCGAATACGACGAAAAAGACGAAACGTGGGGCGGCGAAGGATTTTTTAACGGCGAGCAGCCCGCGGCCGCGGTAACCGCTAACGCGTCGAAAAACCTGAAAGGGCATTTCTGCTCGCTCAACGCCAGGATCAATAATATCGCCATAAACGGACTTTTTGGAATTGACCAGTCGCGTTTAAGCGCAAAACTATATGTAAGAAACCAGAATATAAATATTTTCGATATGACGCTGCTCACTCAGGGCTCTTCATTCGCAGGCGATTTGAAAATATCCGCGGAGCAAGGCGGAAAATACAACTTAAAACTCAGACGCATTGATTTTGCGGCTCAGCAAACTTCACCGGAAAACGCCGCCAAAAATGAAATAAAGCTCGCCGGATACGCGGACGCATTCGGAAAGGATATTAAAAATCTCGCCTGCGGCGACGCTTTAAAGCCGCTTTCCGGAAAAAACGCCGTCATACAGGAGAATCCTTCTACCCCGGAAGCCGGACCGAACGAAGCTAAGCCTTCGCAACCTTCATTCGACATAGGAAAAATAGATGGCGGAGCGCCAGTGAAAATGTAAAAACGAGCGCTAAAATATCGCAAGCATTATTACAGTTCTACAAAAAAAGCGCCACGGCGGACGGTATAAGTTGATTTTATTTATTTACGGCGTTAACTCTAAAACAATCCCTAAAGAAAAAATCTTAAGCCTGGTTTCCGATTATGAGGAAATTTTCAGGCTTTTCACCATAGAATTCGAACGGTTAAAAAATGATTTTAAAGGACTTGGCGCATCGGTAATTTCAACGTGCCAGCGTTTTGAAATACTGATCGCCCTATCGGGCCTTGACGGCGGCGAAGAAAAAGAATCGGCGGCGGCTATAAGACAAAGACTCGCTAAATATTTTAAAAGCATACTAAGAAAACATGAAATTAATTTTAAATCCGGCGATTTTTTTTACAGCGCTTCAGAACACGCTTTAAAGCACCTTTTCGGCGTCGTCTGCGGTTTCGAATCGGAGGACATAGGCGAAATACAGGTTCTCGGCCAGGTCAAAGACAGTTATAAACGCTCCTGCGAAGCGTCTCTGGTTTGCGGCGCCATAAACAAAATATACGGCGAAGCTTTAAAATGCGCAATCAAAGTAAGAAATAAAGTCCCTGTTTTCACGGACCGGAATAAAATAAGAAATAATCTCCTCAAGATGCTTCACGAGCGCATCGGCGATGAAAATATTTCCGGCAAGCGGGCGCTGATAATCGGCGGCGGCGGGGCCGGACGGCTCGCAGAGGCTTTAAGGCTGCCCGGGATAAAAGTCCGGCTCGTAAAAAATCCTTCCTCTTTAAAAAAAGAAATCTTCAAAGATTATGATATTCTAATATTCGACGCGGCCGACATAGATTTCCGGGTGAACGCAAGCGATTTGTCACGCTATAATAAAAGCCAGATCGTCGTGGACATGTCCATTTCCAGAAACGTTTCGGTGGAATCCGCCGCGCTCGAAAATATAGAGCTGATAACTATCGAAAACCTTATTTCGTCTAACTGGAAAGAAGGCGAAAACCTGAAAAAAAGAAGCGAAAATAAAAATTTTTACGAATGCGCGGAAAATATAGTAAAACAAAGCGCCGGCGAAGCTTTTGAATGCCTTGAATTCGAATTCGGAAACGGCCGGGCAATGGATCTTATGAAAGAAATAGCCGCCTCCATAGAAAAAGAATTCGCAAGAAGCGCCCGGGCGATCGAAGACGGGAAAGATTTAAAAATCCTCGAAGGGTTAAAACGCGCGCTGATAAAAAAAATACCGTCGCTTATCAAGCGGCGGTATATGAAAAAACTTATGTATTAAAGCGTCATGCTTCTTCTTTATCTTCTCCTGGCTTGATGACGGTTTCGATAACGTCGGTATGCCTTTTTTCAAGCAGCATTTCCAGAAGATACGACAAAAACAGCACGAAATATACTTTGGTAACGGTTTCCCTGGATTCGGGAAAAGCGAACTGCCATATAAAAAGACCGAGCGCGAGAACTGTTTCGCGTATCGTGAATTTAAGGTCTAAAAAAAGCATCAGCGAAAAAAGCACCATCGCTATAACGAGTAAAAGTTCCTGACTTTGTACTTTATCGAAAACAATTCCGGTGGGGATTCCTTTATAATAGCTGTAGGCGAGCGGGACCATCGCGGTAAGAAGCGTAAGCTGGGCGAGGATCGAGCTTAAAAAATTTATCATGGCGGTATCTTCATGGCCTTTCATAGCGTAACCTATGGCTACGGTTTTTTCGGGAAATTCAGACATGAATGGCGCCACGTATCCGATGAATATGAACGTCGATATTCCGGCGGCAACCGCCGCGTGCAGCAAACACTCGAGGAATTCTTCGGCGAAGCCGACCAGCAGCGCCCCGCCGATGGCCAGAAGTAAAAACGAAACTATATAAGCGCGGTAGGCTATGACTTTTTCCCCGGCCGTTACGAATTTATGTATCAATCTCGCGACGGCTCCCTGTTCTATTTCCGGGCCTTCCTCGGCCTCAGGCTTTAATTTCTGATAGCGTATTTCCATTTTTCCGATGAAAATAACCGAAGCGAAATATATCAGTATCAGGGCTATGCTGTCGTACCACATCAGCGAATTTTTTGCGTATATCACTACGTTGTAAGCCAGAGCGAAGATCATAACGAATATGCTGTAGGATTTTATCTGATGGAATTTTATGTAGTTCTCTTTTTTGTTGGGCGAGAAAAAGAAATATACGAAAAATACAAGCGGCGGCCCGAATCCGACTAGCAGCTTATTGGCGCCGTAAAGGTTGGCCATGGCGTTGTGCAAAAATTCGGGATCGAAAGCGGCCCTTTTTACGGTAGCCCATTCCACAAAAAATTCCGGAGATATCTGAAGAAGCGCTACTATAGCTATAGCGACGCCGCTCGGCAGGACCAGCTCCAGCACTTCAGCGCCGTATCCTATTAAAACGGCCGCGAAAATAATGATGGAACTGATAATAATGCCTTTGAGCTTAAGGTAATAGCCGAGAGCTAAAACCGCGACCGCCAGTATCGCGAAAGTAATAAGTTTTAAAATCCTGATATACGAGGGGGTTTGCACTTCTTCCTCCTGCGCGGAAAATACGGGGTTCTCCGCTTTTTTATTTTGAAAGTTTTTTAATGTCCCTGATTATGTTGAAAGCTTCGTCGAGTATTATGTCGTCTTTTTTTATCTCGTTTTCTTTGGTGTCTTCTTCTTCTTCCGGGGTGTCTTTCTTTTTATTCTTTTCAGCAAGCTCTTTAAATTTTGGATTTGCTTCGATGCGCTTTTTGCTGTTTTCGGTAACGTCTTTCAAAATCGTCTCCAGAGTGCCGCTTTTAACCGAAATATCTTCTGAAAGAGCGATTTTGGGAATCGCCGAACTGATGACGCTCCAGTCGAGTGCATAATCGCTGGATGCTTCGCCAGACTTGAATTCTTCGGTGGCGCTCGGAATGACGATATCTATCGGAACGCCTTTTTTCTGGGTGGATGCTCCGCCCGCCGTATAGTACAGGGCGTTTGTGACTTTTATTGCGCCGAGATCGTTCGGAAGGTTTATCATGGTTTGAACGCTGCCTTTGCCGTAAGTTGTGGAATCCCCCGCCACGACCGCCAGACCGTAGTCTTTGAGCGCGCCTGCGACGATTTCGGA
>JAKPTH010000614.1 GCA_029571125.1 bacterium | reverse complement strand
GAAAATATAATAAACGGATATCCTTCTTTTACTATTTTCATTTGTTAGTCATCGCCTTTGCATTAGTTTCTTTTGCCTGGGCCTGCTGCTGCTGGCCCTGCGGGCTATAACCCTTGAAAGCGCCTATTTTAGTGATTCCGCCCATATAAGGGATTAAAACTTCAGGAACGGTTACGCTTCCGTCTTCGTTCTGGTAGTTTTCCATGATGGCGATCAAAGTGCGGCCGATGGCGAGCCCTGAGCCGTTGATGGTATGGGCGAGCTCGGGTTTTGCCTTGGGGTTGCGCTTGAATCTTATCTGGGCGCGCCTTGACTGAAAATCTTCGAAATTGGAGCAAGATGAAATTTCCCTATAGGTGTTCTGGGAAGGCAGCCATACTTCGAGATCGTAGCATTTCGCGGCAGAAAAGCCGATATCGCCCGTGGATAAGGCCATTACGCGATAAGGCAGCTTGAGCTTCTGAAGTATTTTTTCCGCGTCGGCCACGAGTTTTTCGTGCTCTTCATAACTGGTTTCGGGCGCGGTGAATTTAACGAGCTCCACTTTGTGGAACTGATGCTGCCTTATAAGGCCCTTCATATCTTTGCCGTAGGAGCCTGCTTCGGCCCTGAAACACGGGGTGAAAGAAACGTATTTGACCGGAAGCGCTTCGAAATTGAGCATTTCGTCCCGGTGGAGGTTCGTTACGGGAACTTCGGCCGTGGGTATAAGGTAGTAGCCCGAAGGGGTGACCTTGAAAAGGTCTTCTTCGAATTTAGGGAGCTGTCCCGTGCCGCGCATGGAGTCGCGGTTTACCGCGTAAGGCGGAAGCACTTCATGGTAGCCGTTTTCGCCCGTATGCACGTCTATCATGAAGCTTATAAGGGCGCGTTCGAGCCTGGCGGCGTCGCCTTTGAGCACGGTAAAACGGGCGCCCGTTATTTTAGCGGCGCGGTCGAAATCGAGAATATCGAGCTTTACGCCGATATCCGCATGAGACAGAGGCTCGAACGAAAATTTCGCCGGGGTTCCCCATCTTCTTATTTCTACGTTGTCGTCGCCGCTGGCGCCGACGGGAGTGGTCTCATGACATATATTCGGCAGGTACAGGACCACTTCTTCTATTTTCTTCTCTATTTCGGATTGCTTCGAGTCTAAAACTTTGACTTTTTCGGATATAGCCTTCATCTCTTCGAGCTTCGCCTTTACGTCCGCCCCGGTTTTCTTGGCGGCTGAAATTTCGGCGTTGGCCCTGTTCTGCTGGCATTTAAGGTCTTCGACCTCTTTGATTACTTCGCGGCGCTCTTCGTCGAGTTTGATAAAGCCGCTTAAGTGGCTTATGGTCACTTCGGACTCATTTTCCATCAGGAATTTAATGCCCGCGGTCGTTTTGTAAAACTGGTTTATCTCTTCGACGCTTTTTTCGCCCAGTTTATTTTTATATAGTCTTATGATGTTTTCATCGATATCGAACATAGAACGCGCTATCAAGCCGCGTTTCACCCTGGCCATATCGGAACGGATCAGTTTGGGATCCAGCATAAAAACTCCCTTCAAGACAAAAGTAGTATAATTACATAAGCAATAATTATATCAAAAAATAAAATAAAATTCAATAAAAAAAATTGGCCGGCGTCCCGACTGCTTTAAATGAAAAAGGAACCGCTAAAATTTAAATAAAGCGGCTCCTTTTTTATATCCGTTTATGCCAGAGATATTTTATTTACTGGCCGAGAACGTTCTTTTTATAGCATTCATCGTAAAAATCTATGGCGCGTCTCATATATTCGCGGTGCTGTGCGTAAGTTCCGGGGAAGAACGCGCCCTTGAATCCGGCGAGGCATATGTTTCGAAGTCCCTTTGCGTCGATATCGCAAATCTTCATAAGCGACATATACTCGTCGGTGACGGTGACTCTTGAAATGACCCGGTTATCGGTGGATATGGCGACGCGCAGACCGTATTTTAAAAAGTCCTTTACGGGATGAAGCTCTAAATTACGAAGCGACGGAAGCGTCTGCGAATTGGATTTGAGGCACACTTCCACGGTCGTCCTCTCGCGGGCCATGCGTTCGGCCGTCTGGTTCATATATTCGATCTTCTGGTCTTTGGTCATTTCGGTTCCGTCGGGATTTTTGCGCTGCATCTTTTCCCACTGGAACAATTGAGTGCCGTGGCCGATTCTGCGCACGTGGCAATATTTGATGGCGCCCATTATGCTTTCGGGGCCGTAAGCTTCGCCGGCGTGGCATGTGGTATGAACGCCGTTATTATAGCAGTATTCGAACGCTTCTTTGTGGACGTTTGCGGGGAATCCGTCTTCGCGGCCGGCGAGGTCGAATCCGACCACCAGATAGCCTTTTTTCATGGAACTGACGGCGAGCTTCGCTATTTCTTCGGAAGCCATTATGGCCAGGTTCTGCAGGTGATCGCCGGTATGCAGCTCATACAGGGTTTTATAATAGTCGCCCATGCCCGGCATTATCATTCTCATCGCGCAAAGTATCATGCCGCAGCGGTATGGAAGGCCGCCGTGGAGCTTTACGTCGTCTTTGGAATTGAATTCGTCCATGGCGCGGCGGAGCCCCTTGTCTATCGATTTTATTATGTCTTCCCAGCCGAGGGTCTTGCTCCAGTGCTTCTGGGGCGCGAAACGCATTTCGAAATACCTTACGCCTTCGTTGAATTCGTCGCAGGCTATACGGTAGGCGACCTCTTCGAGGCTTTCGGTGTTGCGAAGAACGCAGTTGACCAGTTCGAACGGAACCAGATATTCCATAAGGCTGTTATACTCGTGTTTGAAAACCTTTTCTTCGAGCTCTTCGGCGGTGCCCGAAACTACTCCGGGAATGCCGAGCGCTTTGGCCTCGGCCACCAGATTAACTTTCTGCTCTTTTGCCAGCTCCACTATAGTTTTAGCGCGGACCGAACCGTCGAGGTGCATGTGAAGATCCGTTTTGGGAAGTTTTAAAATTTGTTCTCTGGTAATATTCAATGACATACCATACCGCCTTTCGTTTTTTATATTTTATTTTTTTAACTAAATGTCAACCGCAAACGCGGCGTTTTATTAAGTTATATATTTTAACACATTTTAACCGATTACTCAATACGAATGATTAATTTTTATTTTCCCGCGGCGAAAAATTCGTCCAATAAATATTTTATGAGCCTCTGCCTGAATTTAGCGTCGGACGAGTTGCATGCTGCGAAAAAGGCGAGACCGTTTTCCGGGACTATGTAAAGGCCGCAGGAAAAGCCCTTCACGCTTCCGGTATGCCAGAACACGCTTCGGGACTTATAAGACGCATGACGCAATCCGTATGCCATAAAATCAATTTCGGGGAATTTATCAAGAACGGGCGACGCACCTTTTTTTACCGGCAGTTTCTTTTCGAACAGGCGCGCCGCCGCCTTTGAAAGCGAAACGATTTCGGCTTCACCGGAGTCTAAGGAATTTAACGAAGTCAGAAAGACGGCCAGCCTCGCGATATCGGCGGCGCAGGTTATAAGGCCTGAAGCGGAAGGCATATTATGCCGTTTAAAGCGGACGCCATTGTCGTCGAGTGAACCGGAGCCGCCGGCGAAAAAAACTTCATAGCCTTCCGCTGCGCAGGTTTCAAATAAACTCTCGCCGCCGAAAGAGCTGCGCCTCATTAAAAGCGGATCCAATACCGCCGTTTTAATGTATTCGTCAAAATCCTTATCGGCGGTTTTTTCTATTATGTGGCCGAGAACGGCGTAGTTAAAATTAGAATATTCGAATTTTACGTTAACCGCTCTCGGATCGAAACGCGGAATATTTTTTTCGATAAAATTTTTCATGCGCTTGCTTTTTTGAAGCGCTTCGCCGCCCGAGGCGTAAAGTTTTGAGCAGTTTGCCAGCCCCGAGGAATGCGTAAGAAGGCTGGCGATAGATAAGGTTTCCGGCAGGCCCGACCCGCCGCAATAAGCCGCGGCCGGCGCTTTCAAATCCAGTGCGCCGCTTCCGGCCAGCTTTAAAACGCCGAGCGCGGTGAATACTTTTGAAAGCGAACCCGCCGGAAAAACGGTCTTGTCGAAAGTGAACCCGACTTTATTTTCGGCGTCGGCGAAGCCGAATGCGCGCGCGTAAACCGGTTCGCCGTTTTTAACTATAAATACGGCGGCGCCCGCAACGTTTTCTTCCGCCATGAGGGCTTCCGCCCTCCCGGTAATTTCAGCGTAAACGGCGTGCGCGCCCGATCCGCGGTCCGACGCGGCGGCGCCGGCCGGAAAAAGCCATACGAGCGCCGAAATTAAAATAAATATTCTTAAAAGCCGGGACGCTTTTATGTAGAGCATTACCTGGCGGACGTATAGTCGTAAGTTTTAAAGCTTTTCGACTTAGAATTATAAATTATCATCGAATCGACTTTTTTTAACGTTTCGTTTCTGCGAAGATAAATAGTGTTGTCCTTGTTTTGATTTTCTTTGTAACGCGAATATGAATAACGGTTTTTGACGGCATCGGCGCCGGGAACGCAGAACGGATTTTTAAGATCGGAGTTGAATATGTCGAGAAGCCTTGCCGCGACGTTTTTTGACTTGAATATAACGCCGGCCTCGCGCGAATATAAAAAGCCGCTTTTGGAAATATTGGCGCTTCCCACGTAAACCAGTTCCGAATCTACAACGGCGGCTTTAGAATGCATCATGCCGCGGTTTTCGACGACGCCCATAGGCGCCAGATTGAAAAGATATACGTCGAAACCGTCGGCTATAAGCCTGTCGATGCCGTTGCGGGCCGACTGGTAAAGAGGATTTTCATCGAAATAAGAGCGTTCCTCGATAATGATTTTAACTTCAACGCCACGCGCCCTGGCATTTTTCAGGCTTTCGTAAATCCCTCCGAAATCCGAGTAGTAATCGATTTCAAAAAATATTGACTTTTTAGCGCTGTCGAATAAATTGGAAAGCGTCGGCTGATAGTTGGCTATATAAGGGTTGTTCAATACGTTGGGCGCGGCCTCTACAAGCAGAAATTCGGAAGCTCTCGGCATATAGTTTTTATAATCGGGCGCCGGCTTGCCGTTCGAATCAAGAACGCCGGCGACGTCCCAATCCAATTCGAAGACCTTTCTCATATTGAAGGCGAAATCCCTGTCGTCTATAATAACCGCGGTTTCGCGGTTTTCGAAAAACCCCATAAAGCTGTAGTTGGTGCCGCCGACGACGGTATACCTGTTATCGACGAGAATGGTTTTGCAATGAATAGAGCCGTAAAGATAGCTGAATTTTTTAAGGTCTAAAAAACGGACGTCTATATTCGAATATTTAGAGCTGAGTTCGACCGCCAGCGTCTTATCGGCGTGAAGAATATCCGCAAGAAGCAGTTTTATTTTCACTCCGCGGCCGGCCGCATTTTTTATAGAATCGAGGAATTTGGACGATACGCTTTTTTGAATATAATAAGTTTCGAATATTATTTCTTCTTTGGCTCCGTCCATGAGCGAAGTAAAAGCTTCTTCGGAGTTGACTTCCGCCGGCGAATTCAACTCGGGCGGAGTGGATTCGACTATGGTGACGCGGCCGGGATCGATTTCTTTGAGGCCGTCTATTACGCTCTGATGAAATGGCGCCCCGAAAGACGACGCCTGAAAAATTAAAATACATAAAACCGACGCCAGTATGGCCGCTGAAAGTTTCAATTGATTTTTACCGGATCTTTTAATCATAACGCTTCCCCCTGTATTTTTTATTTTAAGTGAAAATATTTATTTAAGTTGCACCCGCCTTAAAAGATCGACGCCGTTCAGCTTAATTCCGCGGCCCTTTTATAAATTTCTTCGGGCAGACCGCACTTCTGGGCGAGCTTGACCGCGTTAACCGCGGTAACCGGGCCTTTTATAAGCCTGTATGTAAAAAAACTGTCGAGCCCTTCGATTTTTTCTTCGAAATGATAGTTCTTAACGGCCGGAGCTTCCGGGCCGTCGCCCAGCGATGTCAGCTCTTTGTCGTGCGTCGCCATTACGAATTTCCCTCCGGTCTTCTGAAAATATTCCAGAGTGGCGCGGCACAGCGCAAGCCGCTCCCGGCTGTTGGTTCCGTGAAAAAGCTCGTCGAAGATCGCAAATACGTTCCTTACGCTTTTCAGTTTATCGGTTACGGCTTTAACCCTGAGAAGTTCCGAATAAAAATGGCTCACGCCGGCCTTTATCGAATCCGTTATCCTGATATCGGTAAGAAGCACGAACGGAGTAAATTCCATTTTTTCCACGCGCGCGGGAGCGCCTATTTGAGAAAGAACGACGCTTATCGCTACCGATTTCAAAAAAGTAGATTTTCCGGACATGTTGGATCCGGTAATGATGGCTATGTCGAGGCGGTCGTCAAAAACGATGCCGTTTTCAACCGCCCTGTCGAATTTTATGAGAGGATGGATCGCGCCGGATACGCTTAGAGTCTGAGGCCCCTCGGCGATGATTTTCGCGAAGTTGTATTCCGGAAGGTCTATTTTAATATTGGCCAGCGCGGACAGCGATTCGAATTCGCCCAGCGCTTTTATGAAAGCGAGCAGCTCTTCTTTTATTTCAGAAGTCTTGCGCTCGATACGCTCGCAGAGCATAAGCTCCGATAAAAAAATCGCGTCGAGTATGACGGGCATGGGTATCATCATAAAATCCGCGATCTTAGCCAGTACCCCGAGCTTTTTATAAAAGGGCTTTCCCGCTTTTACATCGCCGCAGATTGCCCGGCCGCCGAAAGACGCGCATAGCTTTTTTAATATTTCCGAATTAAAACCCGAACGGTAAAACATTTCGCTTAGATTGGAAAAAGGCCTTGCAAAATAAGACATCGAAAGATAATTTTTTTTCACCGCTGCGCATTTTTCAAAAAATATGGCGATAATAGCGAAGTTAAAGCAATAAATCAGGGCGAACGCATTGTAGTAACCGGCGGCAAGCGAAGCCACCGCAGATACCGAAAGCGCGATCAAAAGCGTTTTAAAGAAAACGTTATGCGGCAGAACGCAGGGCGAGGTTATCGCCGACACGAACTCGCTGAACCTGCGGCCCCTTAACTCATAAAGCTCTAGCATGGCCCCGTCGATGAAATCTGGCGAATCCGAAAGCTCCATGACCGCGCCCTGCCTTTTTTTTATGGCTTCGGCGTCTAAAAGAGGCGTTTTTAAAAAATCATAGAATTTCTTTATCCCGACCGAAGTTTGAGCCGTGTTATAAAGCGAAAACAGGTTCGCGTCGCCGCCGTAAAAATCCAGGTCGTTGAGTATTTCCGCGCCTATCTTATACGAAGCGCCTTCACAAGCTTCTTCAGGGGCGCACGAGAGCGCCGGATGATCGATAGTTTCTTTTACGAAAAACTTTTCGGCGTCTTTATGGCCTTCTATATTTTCCTCGCAACGGGCTTTTCTTTCATTCGCCAGCACAAGCTCCGCTCTCGTTTTTTTTAGTTTTTCGAATATTATATTATGATAATATACCACGCCTGCGAAGGCTAACGCAGCATTTATCCCGAGCGCGGCGCCCGTATAATCGTCGTAATTTAAAGTCAGCCAGATTGAAAAAATTATAACGCAAAAAATTATCAGCCTTAAATTAGAAAAAGCGAAATCGGTTTTTTCCAGCTTTTTACATTCGGCGGAGGCTTTTTCAATCTTTATTTGCAGGCCGTTTATAAGGCCGCGCTTAATTTTTATTATATCTTCGCGAAAAGAGGACATATAACTCACCATTCTTACCAGGGCTTTAGCCGTTTTATTTTTATCGATAGTATATCACAAAAATCTTAAATGATAATAAACTTTTATTATTTTTTTATAATAAACTTGAAAAATAATTAAAATTACTTTATAATTTATCTATTGAATTAATCATAAAAAAGCTGTTTTTGAATAACGAATTTAAATAAATGAAATAGAGGTAAAAAAATGAAAGGCATAACCCATTTTTTAACAGGCGTAGCCACCGCTTCGTGTTTTCCGGTAGGAATGCAGTCGGTTTTTATGAATAAATCTTTCTTTTTACCGATAGGCGGCCTTTTTGGAATTTCCTGCGACACGCTCGATTTCCGTTTCGCCCGCTATTTCTGGAAACACGATCACGTTTTAAGGATTAACGAAGACAACCTCGACCCGAAAGTCATTGCGGAAGGCTATGCTAAAGCTATCGACGAAGCGTTCGAGCAGAAAAAAACGGTCTATCTGAAAGTCGATATAATAAGGCTTTCAGGAAGCTTCTACAGAACCATTAACATATTCGTCGACGATAAAAGAAAAGAAATAACCGTCATGATAGGTTCCATCAAAACGATGAGCCACGTTATGGAGCGTCTCGACTATCTGCCTGATTATATGACCATGAAAAAGTCCATAGAAGAAGTCGGCGCGGCCAAAACCCTCGAAAAACTAATAGACCATCTTCCGTCCGTCCCAGACAGCAGGCCGCTCGAAAATCATTTTCATACCGCTAAATTCAAAGCCGATATTTTAAACACTTATTATCAGGACACCGAGGTCGGCATTTTTTCGGGCCCGGATTTCGCCTTCGAATTCGAAAACGACAAGGTCAGAATAGATTTCATACCCTGGCACCGCCAGTGGTCGCACAGCCTCACGCTCGGACTCGTCATGGGCCCTCTGGGCTTCGCCATATACGCCGGCTGGTCAGGCCTCTTCGCCGGCAATTTAAAGGAATTTTTCAATCCGCTCGCGATCAACGCTTTTTTCATGGCTATACTCGCCCTGTGGTCGCATATTTTAGTCGACCAGACGGGGCACCTCGGCTCGAACCTCTTTTACCCTTTTACCAAAAATCGTTCCCAGGGCCTTGAATGGACGACTTCCGCCTCCGTTTTCCCTAACATTTTCGTAAATTACCTCTCCATAGCCACTATAATCTGGAATATAAACGCTTTCGCGCCCGTTCCCGCATTCACCCTTCCATGGGCCGCATCCGTCGGCGGAGATTTTTCCAACGCCGGATATTACCTCGTTTCGCTTTTAAATTACATAGTATATTTCGTGGCCATACCGCTCGGAGCGCTCTATGCCATTACCAGACTTTACCAGAGGCTTTATTACCACAAACGCGCAAGCGAAACCAACGAATATTTCGACGTAGCTAGCATGTCCGGCGAATCGGGAGATATGTAGGCCGGGAAATTTAGATTACAGTCAGTTGTTTAAGGAGATAAAATGTACGCCCTTTCAATGCGCGCCATATCCAAAAGCTTTAAAAAAGTCGTGGCGAACGACAATATAACTTTTTCGGTTAAAAAAAATACGATCCACGGTTTGGTAGGGGAAAACGGCGCCTGAAAATCCACGCTCATGAATATTCTTTACGGCCTGCTGGAACCCGACAGCGGAGAAATTTTCATAGACGAAAAGCAGGTCAAATTTAACGGCCCTAAAGACGCCATAGAAGCCGGAATCGGAATGGTCCATCAGCATTTCATGCTGGCCGGGCCTCTCACCGTCACCGAAAATATAATACTCGGAAGCGAGCCGGAAGGCGGACTTTTTCTCGATTATAAAAAAGCGCGGTCTTTCGTCGTTGAATTATCGGAGCGCTACGGACTTAAAGTAGATCCCGACGCCAGGATAGATTCGATTTCCGTCGGCCTGGCGCAAAGGGTCGAAATTTTAAAAACGCTTTACCGCGGAGCGCGCATTATAGTTCTTGACGAGCCCACCGCCGTTCTTACGCCGCAGGAAGTCGGCGATCTGCTCAAAATAATGGACAAACTCAGAAAAGACGGCGTGACCATAGTTTTTATAAGCCATAAGCTCAGGGAAGTAAAGCGAATAACCGACGAAATAACCGTCATACGAGCCGGAAAAACTATAGGCACCAGAGCGACGCGAGACGTGGACGAAAATGAAATAGCCAGGATGATGGTGGGCAGGGAAGTATCTTTCAAGGTAGATAAAAAACCCTGCGAATCCAGAGAAGTCAAAATATCCGTAAGCGGGCTCGAAGCTCATAACGATAAGGGCCTGAAATGCCTTAAGAACCTTTCATTCCAGATCCGCCGCGGCGAAGTGTTCGCCATAGCGGGCGTAGAGGGAAACGGCCAGTCCGAGCTCTTAGACGTGCTCGGCGGCATGAGGACTCCGAGCGGCGGCTCGATAAAGCTTTTCGATAAGGACATGAAAGAGACCGATATCACCGGTTCTTCGCCTTATCAAATTTACGACAACCGCGTGGCGCACATTCCCGAAGACCGCCACAAAAGAGGCCTGCAGCTTAAATTCAGCGTGAAAGAAAACCTCGTCACCAGCCTTATTCATAAATGGCCTTTCGCCAACCTTTTCGGAATGATAAATTCCGGCGCGATAAATAAAAACGCGGCCGATAAAATAAGCGGTTTCGATATAAGATGCGGCTCCGCTGAGATCAACGCTCAAAACCTGTCGGGCGGCAACCAGCAAAAAATCGTCATTGCCCGTGAATTGTCAAAGCAGCCCGAATTCATTATAATAGCGCAGCCCACGCGCGGCGTGGACATAGGCGCCATCGAATTCATCCATAAAAAAATAATCGAGCTGCGCGACTCGGGAGTGGCCATTCTATTGATATCCGCTGAACTCTCGGAGATAATAAACCTTTCCGACCGCATCGGCGTTATCTATAACGGCGAGCTTCTCGAAGTTATGGACGCGGCGGAGGCCAGCGAAGAAAAACTCGGCCTGCTTATGGTCGGAGTATCTAAAAAAAATACGGACGGCGGGAAAGTCAGTGATAAAAATGCTTAATTTTCTTTATTATAAAAACGTCAGCGCGCGCTTTTCTTTCGCGCTGAAAGCCATTATTATTTTAGCGCTCGCGGCGGCGCCTATTTTCTTCTTATGCGCTCAAGATCCCTACGCATACGGCCAGACGCAGACCGCCGGGAAAATTCTTATAACCGTAAAATCTAAAATATCCGCAGAAGGCTCCATGCACCGCGAAGTAATTACGCCCGGCGACGCTAAAACGGTCGAGTTTGCAAAAAAAGAGTTTTTCGGCGAGAACCTTCAACCCGGTACTGGCGAAAACGCCCTGCTGGAAGAAAAATTAGACAACGGATCGGTAAAGTTATCCAAAAATTTCGAAGACGCCGAAGAGTGCGCCGGCATACTGATGGTCGAAAAAGATTTTTACTTCACCGCCCGTCAGCAGATAAAACAGAGCATACCGCAATATTACGACCGTGAAGTAATGGACTCGGTTATCGCGCGCTTCGAATTCGAACTGCCGGCGTCAATAATAAAAATCCAGCGCGACAAAAAAAATCTTTCTAGGCAGTTCGGCTCGTTTACCGCCAACGAATTCGTTTTAAACGCCCATTCGAATATGGATTTATTTTACCAGTTCAACAACATGGGCCCGGTCAGCGTTATTTTTATAATATTCGCGGCCATTTTCGCCGCCGCAAAATTCAGCCGCCGCTTCGATTTCGTCCTTCTTCCTCTTTTAGCAATAGCTATAGCCTTTCTATTCGCGGCAATAGTGATACTGGCAATCGGCGAATCCCCTTTTGCCGCGCTCGGAGCCATTGTGACGGGCGCTTTCGGGTCAAAAACGGCCGTGCTGAACCTTTTGCTTTCAGCCACGCCGCTTATTTTCACCGGCCTCGCGGTGGCTTTCGCTTTTAACTGCGGATTGTTCAATATAGGCGGCGAAAGCCAGCTCATGATTGGCGCATTCGCCGCCGCGGCCTGCGGCTATTATATCAACGTCAGCTCTTTCGTTCACGTGCCGCTGGTAATCCTCGCCGCCGTAATAAGCGCGGGGCTTTTCGCCGCGGTCGCCGGATGGCTCAAGACCCGCTTCGACATACACGAGGTCATAAGCACCATCATGTTAAATTACGCCGCCTACGCTCTCCTTGGATACCTGGTGCTGCTGCCCTGCTTCAAAGAAAACGGGCCAAACCCGCAGACAAAACAAATATTATCCAGCGCGGTTCTGGCGCCTTTCTTTCACAGGCACGCCCTCAATTACGGCCTTATAATAGCTGTATTCGCCGCGCTGTTCATCTGGTTCCTTCTTTATAAAACAACGACGGGCTTCAACATCAGGGCGGTAGGCTTAAACGCCGCCGCCGCGGAATATAGCGGCGTCAGCGTTTCTAAAATGATGATTTTCGCCATGTTCGTGTCGGGCGCGCTCGCCGGCCTCGGCGGCGCGGAACGCGTAATGGGAGTCTTTTCAAAGTATAACAGCACCGCCTTCGTCGGGTACGGTTTCGACGGTATCGCAGTCGCCCTTCTGGTGAACAACAATCCCATCGGCGTAATATTCAGCGCCCTGCTGTTCGGCTTCTTAAAGACCGGCGGCGCTTTCATGAACCGCGAAATCGGAATACCGGTCGAACTGGTCATAATCATACAGGCCGTAATAATATTTTTTATGGCCGCCGACAGGATAGTTAAAAATATCCTGAAGTTAAAAGATTAATTTAAAGTAAGGAATTATCGATATGCAAGATTACGCACTCAGAATCATTATATCCACGTTGTCCATGGCCGCGCCCCTGTTCATAACCGGAACGGGAGCTATTTTCAGCGAACGATGCGGAGTCATAAATATAGCGCTCGAAGCGATGATGCTTATCGGAGCTTTTTGCGGAGTCATAGGCGCCTACTATACCTCGTCCCCATGGATCGGCGTTCTGGCCGCTATCGCCGGAGCCGGAGTTTTTTCTGCCATTCACGCGCTTATATGCATCAAATATAAAGCCAATCAGGTGGTTTCCGGCGTGGCCCTCAATATGCTCGCCTCCGGCCTTACCGTTTTTCTCGTAGAAATAATATTCGGCATGAGGGGCACTTCGGAAAACGTCGCCACCATCCCCAATATAAACGCCATGATAGGCCTCGCTTCCGACTCCAAAAACACCCTGCTTTATAAAGCGCTCGATTTTTCGCCGCTCATTTTAATCGGTGTTATAATAGTTTTCATCTCCAACGCGGTCTTATTCAAAACCGTTTTCGGCCTCAGGCTCCGCGCCGTCGGCGAACACGCGCAGGCCGCCGATACTCTCGGTATAAACGTGTCTAAAATGAGATACGCCGGCGTGATTATTTCAGGCCTTCTCGCAGGCCTCGCAGGCGCGTTCCTGTCCCTTTCGCTTTCCGGAAATTTCAGAAAGGATATGACCGCGGGCCGCGGTTACATCGCCCTGGCCACCATGATAATCGGAAAATGGAAACCGTTAAACGTTTTCGCCGCTTCGTTATTTTTCGGCTTCGCTCAGGCCGCCGAAACCTTCGTCACTTCCCTCGTAATTTTCGGCTACGTTGTCCCTCCTCAGTTCATACAGATGCTTCCGTATATCCTCACGCTGGTCATACTCGCCGGTTTCGTTGGCAAGGCGCTGCCTCCGCACGACCTCGGAAAACCTTATTCAAAAGAAGAGAAATTGTAAAAGCACATAAATAAAAAGATTGACAACCGCCCCGATAATTGATAACATGGTTTGAGTAAATAATTAATTTATGTTCTCTATCAACTAATAAGCAATTCTTTAATATCGAGGTTTAACTTATGCAGAATCCGGATAAATTCGACGACAAGACTATAGTTGAAATCAATTCGGATTATGATTTCTTTTCACTAATCACATTCGAAAGCATTATAATCCATAAAAACGGCGCCATTATAAAAGCCAACGAAAACTTCGCCAAAATGCTCGGCTACGAATCGACCGGCGAAATAATCCATAAAAACGCCTTTTCTTTCTTAACTCCCGAATACGCTGAAGTATGCAAAATAAAAATTAAAGATAATATTACCGATAGCTATGAGCTCAAGGCCGTAAAAAAAGACGGCTCCATTATCGACGTCGAGCTCAAAGTCAGGCTTGTAAGATATATGGGCGAAGTCCTGCGCGCGGTAATTATGCGCGATATCACCGAAATAAAAAAAACGCTTGCGGAATTGAAACGCGCGAAGGAAGAGGCTGAACGGGCTAATACCGTAAAGAGCGAGTTTATAGCCAATATGAGCCATGAAATCAGAACGCCTATGAACGCTATAATAGGCATGAGCGACATTCTTTCCATGTCCGGCGAGCTCGACGCCCGGACCGTTTCTAACGTGAATATAATAAAACAGGCGGCGGATTCACTTCTGATGCTCGTAAACGATATTTTAGACATCTCTAAAATAGAATGCGGCCGGCTTGAACTCGAATGCAAGGAATTTAATTTAGAGTACCTCATAGAACAGGTTCTTAGCATGTTCAATTCGCAGTCCGCCGCAAAGGGGATCAAATTATTTTTAAACTGCGAAGCCGACATTCCTAAAACTTTAAAAGGCGATTCGGGCAGGCTGAAACAGATACTTGTAAACCTTATAGGAAACGCTTTTAAATTCACTAAAAGCGGTGAAATAATTCTCTGCGT
>JAKPTH010000585.1 GCA_029571125.1 bacterium | reverse complement strand
GGGTAATCGAGTCCCAGCGAATGATTTTTTTTGAATCCGAGGTTGCCGCGGAGAAAATAACCCAGCGTGCCTATAAATCCGAGGCTGGCAAAATTAGAAAAGCCTCTTTTCAATATCGACTTATATGAGTAGAACTCTTTTCTCAGCCAGTCGGTGCCGTCGCGAAGCTCTTCGGGCGTCATATTTTTAGGCCTGAAAACGACTTTCTTGCAGTCGTAGTCGTCCCAGTTCGTGCTGATAATGCGCCCTTCGGCCTTTACCCTTTCGTAAAAAGAGGTGCCCGGCATCGGCGTAACGGCGGCGATCTGCATTAAATCCAGATTCAGTTCGTAAAAAAAATTGTAGGTTTTTTCGAATATGTCCGCCCGGTCTTCGTCAAAACCGAACATCATGCCGGCTTCGACGACGATGCCGTGGTCGTGGAAGCGGTCTATGACCCTTTTATATTTATCCACGATATTGTGAGATTTATTCGCGCCTGCGAGATTGCGCGGCGAAATCGATTCGAAGCCCACGAATACTCCTCTGGCGCCTGCTTTTTCGAGCAATTTCAGGAGCCTGACGTCGCGGGTCATGTCGGTCGACGCCTGGAAAAGCCAGTGCTTGTTGAAATCTTTTACCGCGGAGAAAAAATCGCGAGCGTATTCGGGGTCGGAATAAATATTGTCGTCTACCAGATTTATGATGGGATGTTTCAAGCGCTTTAATTCTTCGCAAGCTTCCGCTATGGGACGTTTGTAAAC
Source organism: bacterium (assembly GCA_029571125.1). Classification (GTDB taxonomy): domain Bacteria; phylum Muiribacteriota; class UBA9980; order UBA9980; family UBA9980; genus UBA9980. The sequence continues at coordinate 10,367 of JAKPTH010000585.1, read as the reverse complement.
CCGCCGTCCGAAAAAGGCGTTTATGGAACAAAAATCGCATGCTTTAGAGCAGCCGCGCATTATTGAAAAAACATGGCCGCCGGCGTAACCGGGGCGTCCTTCGGCGAACCGGGCGGGAAACGGAATGCCGTGAAGAATTTCAGAAGAAGCGTGGCCTCCGGAATATATTTTTTTGACGTACGCGCGCCCGCGTTCGTAGTCGCTTAAAAAATCCAGCCACGGCTGTTCGCCGAGCCCGCATACCGCGGTGTCGAAGCGTTCGGAAGCTTCGGCGGGTAAAAACGTTGCGTGGCAGCCGCCTATTACCGTATAAACTCCGCGCTTTTTAAACTCGCAGGCGATTTCGTAGGCGCGGTTGGCGAGCGCCGTGACGGCTGAAACGCCGACAATGTCGCACGGCCGGTCGAAATCGATTATCTGTATGGTTTCGTCTATGATTTCGACGTCGTATTTTTCAGGCGTCACTCCGGCTATGGCGAGAGTTCCGAGCTTTGGATAGCGGAATATGTCGGACCCTTTGTAAACTCCGGGGACCTCGACGCGGTCTTTTTTCGTGGCGGGGTTTATCAAAATTATTTTTTTTCTGTTCATGTAACCGGCTTTCAGTGTTTTTTATTGTTTTTAAAGCTTTCGTCTATGTGCATGGTCCAGTCGAATTTTTCGGCCGGCTGGTTTTTAAGCGGCTTTGCCGGAGGCTTTCCGGATTCGGTTTTATGGTTTTTATCCGCGCCTGCAGGCGTTTTAGCTTTTTCGCCGGATTCGCCGCCGTATTTTTTGGACACGACTTTTTTTGCGTCGGCGAACATTTCGGTAAAAAGAGACGCGTCGTCGTCTGTGATGGTGGTTTTAGTTTTTTTTGCCGGAGCGTCTTTGGCCTGTTTTTTCTTGAGTTCGCGCTCCTTCGCGGCCAGCTCTTCGCCGCGCGCTTTTGCGGCCATTTCGCGTTTTTGCAGTTCGACCGCCAGTTCGCTTAGCTTTTTTGAACTTCCTTCGTCGAGGTTTTCGCTTAAAGGATTTTCCGCTTCGCTAACTTTGCCGCCCTTTTGCTTTATTAAATGCGCGTTCAACTGCTCGCCGTAAAATTCGATCTGCCTTTCGAAATCCTGTACTTTCATCACTTTAGCGCCGTGGTTGCGGCATACGGAGGCGACTTCGTTGTCGGATGTCACCACTTCTATAAGCTTCGCGTTGCGCTCCAGCGTCATTTTTTCGATAACCAGGTCGGCGATTTTTTTGCCTGAAAACACCACTGAAACGTTATCGCCGAAATTCTGGTTGCGGCCGTTCGGATTATAGCCGTCGAAGACGATTATAAAGCGCCTTGACGCCTGGTACGAATAGTTTTGGATAAGCGAAATAAGTTTGGAACAGTCCGACTGGAAGGTCCCTTTAGCGTCACGGGAAAAAGATTTCATGAGGTTTATTGCGTTGCAGCCGTCGATAATAACAAGGGGCTTTGCTATGGCCATTTATATACCAGCTTTCTTTTTGGCTGCGCTTTTTTTTACGGGCGCAGCGGACTTTTTTGTAAGAGCGGATCCGGTTGTTTTCGCCGCCGCTTTTTTCGCGGTTTCTTTCTTTACGGGCCGGCCTTTGGTTTCCGAATAAAACTCGCACAGCGGAGATATTACGCAGTTTTCGCAGTCGGGCTTTCTCGCGTCGCAGACGTTGCGGCCGTGTAATATGAGGTAAAAAGTCAGCGGCTTCCATACGTTTTTGGGAAATAGTTCCATAAGATCGGTTTCTATTTTATCCACGTCGTTGTGCCGGGAAAAGCCTATGCGGTTGGAAAGCCTTTTTACGTGAGTGTCGATGACCACGCCCTCCGTTTTATCGAAGGCGATCTGCGTCACGACGTTGGCGGTTTTGCGGCCGACGCCGGGAAGCGTGACGAGTTCCTCGACGCTTTCGGGAACTTTTGAGCCGAACCTTTCGACGAGCTCTTTTGCGCAATTTTTAATGCTTCTGGCTTTGTTTTGAAAAAAACCGGTGGGCTTTATTATCGCCATTATTTCGTCGAGGTTTCCTCCGGCCAGAGATTTTGCGTCGGGAAACGCCGCGAAGAGTTTGGGCGCGACTATATTGACCATTTTATCCGTGCATTGCGCCGAAAGAATAACCGATACGAGCAGCTCGAAAGAATTTCTGAACTCCAGAAAGCTTTTGGGAATGCTCGGATATTCTTTTTTTAATATATTCAAAATTTCTAATGCTTTTTCGCTTTTCATTTTTTCTCCCGTTTACATTTTATTATGAATAAAGCCGCGTTGTGAAATCGCTTGATCCGTCTATTATTTTCTCAGGGCGGTCTCTTTTTTAAAATTAAAAAACATTTCTATTTCTTCGATAGTTTTTGAGTTGAATATATGGCTTTCGGGCATGCCGCCCAGGTTGACGGCGTTAACTCCGTAATTTACGCACGGCATCGCGTCGGCGATAGAATGCGAATCGGGATTTATAGAAATTAAAATTCCCATTTCGTGAAGCCTTAAAAAATGTCTGTAATCTACATCCATGCGGTAAGGGTTGGAATTCAGCTCGATTATTACGCTGTTTTTTTTCGCGGCCTGAAAAACCGCTTCTTCGTTTAGCGCGTATCCTTTTCTTTTTGTGAGAAGCCTTCCTGTCATATGGCCGAGCATGGTTACGTAAGGATTGGAAATCGCCTTTATTATGCGCGCGCTCATTTCGCCTTCGCTCATCTTGAAGTTTGAATGAACGGAAACTATGACGAAATCAAGCATTTTCAATACGTCGTCCGGAAAATCGAGCGCGCCGTCCTTTAAAATGTCGCACTCCGTGCCCTTGAAAATCCTGAATGGGCGATATTTGTCGTTGAGCCGGTCTATTTCGGCGGCCTGCTGGGCCAGCCTTTCTTCGTTCAGCCCGCCGGCGTATGGCGAACTTTTTGAATGGTCGGTGATTCCGATGTAAGACAGGCCCATTTCCCTGGCTTTGAAAACGATCGTTTCGAGAGAGTCTACTCCGTCGGAATAGCTGGAATGTACGTGGAAAATTCCTTTTATTTTATCGGTGGTAAAGGGTTTTATGTTTTTAAGATCGCGCGCTGGAAATTTTTTCCATAAAATTTCGGAGTGTTCCGGCGCTACGTCTAAAAAATCAGGCTCTTCGGCGCCCCGTGCGATCGCGGTTATGCGCTCGAGCGATCGCGCCGTTTGATCTTCGGAACCGGAAGAATCGGCCGGCGGCGAAAATTTCGCAGAAAGCGATTCTATATAATCTTCCGACATTGCCAGAAGCTTTTTGAGTTTCTCTTCTTCGCCGCCGGATTTGACCAGGAATAAATCCAGAAGGAAACCCGAAGACGCGGTTTTGGCGGTCAGGAGAGAAAGCGCTTCTCCGCGGATTGTCCGGCAGCCTGACAGCCCTAAATTTTCGATTATCATTGCGGATATCGACTCAGGCTCCAGCGCGGACGAATAAATTACCGCGCATGACAATTTTTTTACGACAGGCAGTTTTCTGGCGAGATCGCCGGCGGGGATCACGTCAACGACCGCTTCGATGCGTTTGATGAGCCTTGCCGCATCGTAAAAAAGCCTTTCGGCAATAAAATAAAGTTTCGAGTTTTTTTCCGATTGGATCCTGTGGATTTCATCGATGATATTCGCTTCGCCGGCAGCGCTGAACCCTTTTACCTGACGGATTTCGCCGCTTTCGGCACGCGATAGCAGATCGTCTATTTTATCGATATGAAGCGTCTCGCAGAGCGTTTTGAGTTTTTTTACGCCTATTCCGGATATGTTGAGCATTAAAAATAAATCGGCCGGAACCGTCCGCCTTAATTTTTCATATGATTGCGAAGAGCCGGCGTTTAAAAAGTCTAAAATTATTTCTTTAACGCCTTTGCCGGTGCCGGCGATTTCAAAGTCGCCTTCCGCTTCGTACAATTCGTAATCGAGGGCGGCTATAAGTTCGGCCGCCCTGTAAAAAGCGCGGGCCTTGAATATGTTTTCGCCCGCGTATTCGCACATGACGGCCATTTCGTTAAATTTTTCAGATAGCTGATAGTTGTTCATCCGTTAAAAAATCCCTGAATTTTATTGCCGGTCCTTAAGATTTATCTGTAGAAAACGGCTTCGCAATTTTCCGTCTCATAAACCGATACTCTGTCTACTTTTGCGTTGTCGATGCCGCTTTGTCCGAGGAGCTCTTCCATGCGTGTATATATGAATTCACTGATATTCTCTGCGGTAGGATTCTTTTGCTTGAAAAATTCGATTTCGTTGAGGCAATTGTGGTCAAGCTGAGCTTCTATGGTCTTGAAAAAACCTTTCAGCACGGTGAAATCGACCAGCATTCCGAGAGGATCGAGCTCTTCGCCTTTAAGATAAACCGTCACTTTCCAGTTGTGCCCGTGGAGCCTTTTGCATTTTCCCTCATAATTGTTAAGGTAGTGGGCCGACGAGATTGAGAATTTAGCGGAAACCTCATACATGTTTATCACACCAATTCGCGATTATGCGTTCAGTCTATTTTTACGAATTCTATGACGTCGAGAGCTGCTTCGCCGCCGGGGCCGTTTTCTGCTTTTTCGCCGTCTTTTTCCGAGACGGTTTCTTCGGTTTTACTTATTTTTACGGCCATTTCGCAATAGTCTTCCGGCAGCGTTTCGTTTTTCCAGCTTTTGGGCTCTATCAGCATTTCGCCGAGCTCTATGACGTCTCGGTTTTCCTTTAAGTTTATCGATTTAAGGCTCACCTCGCCGCGGAAAAAAGATTTATTTTCTTCCGGCTCGCCGAACTGTTTTATTTCTATTTTCATGGCGGCGGATTTCTTTGAGCGTTTTACATATAAAAAGGCTTTATAATAGCCGTTTTTGATTTTGTGCGGAGTTAAAAAAGATAGAGCGGAAGTTTTCAGGGGATCGAAAGCTATGCAGCCCGAGCCGGAAAATGAATCGTCGTTGATTTTCAGGGGCTTTACGCCGCTCCATTTTAGCGACGTGGATACGATATCTTCGAATTCCAGCGCTGTTTTATGTGACGACGGGATGACGGCCACCGGCCCGTAAGCCGCTGCCGGAGAGTTTGAAGTTTCGTCCGCGAAAGCTTCTGCCTTATATATGTAGATGTTAGCGTTGGAAAGCCCTTCGTCGGTAAAGCTTTCTTCGTTTTGAAGCGTCGCCGCCAGCTTGAATTTTTCGTCCGAAACGCTTTTTCTGAATATTTTGCAGGAAAATTTTTTATTGGCGGCGTCCGCCGGAAATTTCCAGTTTAATTTAGCCGCCTTGTCGAGCGATACCGCGGAAAGGCCGTTGGCGAAACTTTTTATGCCAGGCGTAAGCATAGGCGCGGCGTTTGACGTTTCTTCGCCGGCTGATCCGGCGCCTGACGCGCCCGGCATTTTTTCTACGACGAGCTCGCCCAGATCGTTATATTCGCCTTTTTTAATATTTTCTATCTGTTTGATAAGCGGTTTATAGCCCGGCCTGTCTATGCAGAGGGAGAATCCTTCGGAATCGATGAATTCGATCGCGAATTCGCCGTTGCCGCCGCTTGTGCAGGAGTAATCGTAATTGCCCGACGAGAGCGTGACGGCCGCGAACGCCAGCGGCTTGGAAGCGGCGGTCACGACGCGCCCTTTTATGTGATAGTGGCGGCCGAAGGCGTCGGCGGTAACTTTTTGCCGTATTTGCTGCTCGCCGAAAGAGGTTTTTAATGTTACGGCGAGTTTGCCCTCTTTTACGAAAAGATCGTAATTAAGCCCGGTGAAGCCGTAAAGCTTATACGCGAACGAAATTTCGCTGACGAGAAAGCCTTCTCCGGCGCTGCCGGAAGACACGTTTAAAGCCCCGACTTCCATGCGCGGTTTGTTGAGCGCGCAGGCGATGTCGGCGATTGATTGCCAGTGAGCGGCGCCGGCCAGCGGGCGGTCTAAAAGTCCGCGGATAGCTTCGGGGCTTTTAGATTCGAAAGCCGTTATCAGCATTGAATCGACGAACTCTTTTTTTATCATCGTCGAATCCGCCCCCCTGAGCGCCGACGCGGAGCCCGCATCTGAAACGGGAAGCCGGGAGCCGGTGCAGCCGGAGGTTAAAAGAAGCGCTGCCGTGAAGCACATGACGACTGCGGTCATAAAAGAATTTTTGTTGTTTTTTAATTGAAAGCTTTTAGAATTCATAACTTTTTACTTTTATAGCATCGGTGTTTTTATAATGCGCCGCGGCTAAAAAAGGCGCGCATACAGGTTAATATATTAACATTTATGTCGCTTTTAGTCAACAAATATTTTGCGTTGCCGCTCGCTTTCGCTTTTAAAGCCGTGAAAATTGAATTTGCGATATCTTATTGACAAAAATAGATATTTTTAATATAATTAAAAAATCATGAAAAAGTTATTCAAGTCTATTTTTTATTTCGTCTTCGTAATGTTTTTTATCATCGCGTATTCTTTCGTGGATATGGCGAAGACGACTAAAGTGACTTTTGTCGTAAGCGGAATTTTGCAGGGCAATATAGTGTCTTATAAAGCCAGCGGCGAACCGTATCGCGGCGCCATGGTCGGCGGCATGCCTTTTCTTGTTTCTAAAATTTCCGAACTGAAAAAAAAGGCGCATAAATCACGGTCGGCTTTTTATCTGCTCGACTGCGGCGATAATTTTCCCGGCACCGCCCACAGTTATTATTCTCAGTGCCGTGCCGTCGTAGACACCATGAACTTGATGGGCGTAACGGCCATGCTCCTTGGAAACCGCGAGCTGGATTACGGTTTCGAAGTGCTCAAGGCTCGTTCGCGCGACGCTAATTTTCCCATTCTGGCGGCTAACGTCAGAAATAAAAATGACGGCGCGCCTTTCGCCGAATTTCAGGACAGCCTTATTCTTCCGCTGGACGACGCCGGCTTTAAGATAGGCGTCGTCGGAATCACTCCGCCGGAAACGCTCACCGATTCCACCATCAAAAACGTTTCCGAACTCGCCCTGATCGGCGAAACCGAAACCGTTGAAATTTTCAAGCGGAAGGCCGCGAAGGAGGGCGCGTCTTTTACCGTGGCGCTCACCCAGCTCGATTTTGAAAAAGACCGCCAGCTGCTCGACCTTCTGGTCAGAAGCGGTATCGATATGGTTATAGGCCTCGATTTCACGAACCAAATGAACGGAATAAAAAAATCAGGCGATACGATGCTCGTAGCGCTGAACGGCTTCGCAAAAGGCGCCCAGCTGACCAAAGTCGACGTTTTTTTCGACACACGCACCCGCCGGCCTTTCGATTTCTGCGCCGAAATGGTTCCGGTAGCGGTTAATCAAATAGAGCCGGACGGCGATTGCGCTAAAGTGGTTTCGGACTACCTTCGCAAACTCGACGCGATTATGAACCAGGTAATAGCCGTTTCTGAAGTCGATTTAAAAAGGCCGTTCAACGAGGAAACCAATTTCGGAAACCTCATAGCCGATTACATGAGAAAAGCCGCCTCGGCGGAAGTGGCGGTCCAGAATGCCGGCTCTTTCAGGGCCGACATAGATTCGGGCGACGTCACGGTCGGCGATTTTTATAACGCCCTTCCTTTCGATAACGACATAGTCTCGATCGAAGTGCCCGGCGACGTGCTTTACGACGTCATCAACACCACCTGCCGCCGCGAACGCGGCCTTCTGCAGATAAGCGGCGCAAGTTACTCCTACGACGCGAACGCGGCCCAGTCGGGCCATACCGCAGAGGCGCTTCTGAGCCTTTCCGTCGGCGGATCCGAAATACGTAAAGACAAGAAATATATAGTGGCCACAAACAGCTTTCTGGCATCCGGCCAGGGCGGTTATCCGCAGCTGAAAAACTGCCGGATGGTCGGAAGCTTCGGCAATCTTCGCGAATCGGTCATGATGCGCATCCGGGAGGATAAAATTTTGAAGCCCTCTATAGAAGGGCGCATTACCAGGGTGAGCAAGCCATGAACCTGAGACTTTCGCATAAAATAATACTTAATTTCGCTATCATACTTATAATTCCGATGCTTCTGTCGGTTTATCTGGTTTCTTCCGACCTCGCGGAAAGGTCGGAGCGCGAGATCGATAATCAGCTCGAGTTTACAACCAAGATCGTCAATAAGTTCTTTTTCAGATCGCTCAATTCCATACAGGTGCAGCTCAACCTTCTCGCCGGAACCGAAAAATTCAGGGCCGCGCTTGAAAAATCGGGCAGCGAAGAGATCGCCCTTTTAATTAAAAGCTGGGACGAAAAGCTTAACTATAGCTTTATAGACGTTTATTACCTGGCTACGCAAGAAGGGCGTTCCGCCTCCGCCGAAGAAGAAGGGCTGCGGGCGAAAACTAATGGGACTCAGGCCGCGGCCGGCCGCTTTGAACTGTACGCGAGCGTCCGTAAATCTAAATTCGATCCGGCCATGGCGCCGGCGGACGACGCTCTCGGAAAGGCCGCGCGAGGCAAGAACCAGTCTTCGATCGTTTTCGCGGGCGAGCAGAAAGCTTATTTCCGCTGCGTCATAAAGCCTCCCGAAAACCTCGGCGTGAATAAGACCTTCGTGCTGTGCGCATACGTTCAAATTCCCAACGAGTCTATCGACGCGATAAAAGACATAACCAACATAGACGTAATGATCTTCGACGATAAGATCTCGGTCATGTCGACCCGCTTCGACCCGTCGGGAAGAAGGACCACCGGCTTAAAGCTTGACGCCGAAGCCGTAAGGCGCCTCGAGAAGTCTCCGTCATACCGCGTAAACGATAAATTTTTAAGCGATTATACAGTAAACGTTTATTCAAAAATATTCGACGAAGATAAAAAATTCTGCGGCTATATGTGCGTTATCGTTCCCAGGGAGCTTTTCGCGATGGCCAGCATGTACGTGGTGAAAAACCTTTATATCATTCTCGCTATCTCTCTGGCTCTGGCGACGCTTTCCGGATATCTGCTGTCTTCGAATATAGCCGCCCCGCTCGTGCAGTTCGCTAAAATCGCTCATATAACTTCGGAAGGCGATTTCAAGCAGAAGGTCGACATTCGCCGTTCTGACGAAATAGGCGAGCTGGCTTCGGCTTTCAATAAAATGGGCGGCAAACTCGACCGCTACAACGAAAGCCTCAAACGCAAAATGTTCGAAATAACCACGCTTTACGAAGTGTCTCAGTCCATGAATTTTTTGAACAATAAAGACCAGCTCCTGACGATTATTTTAACTAAAATGATAGAGGCGCTCAACGCGGAAAAAGGTTCGATAATGCTTTATAACGCCGAAGAATGCCTGATCTCGTGCGAAATGGCCGTCGGTTATCCCGGCAAGTTCGAGCGCCGCGTGAAATTTTCGCCCGGCGAAGGAAAGGCGGGCCAGGCTTTTCAGAGCGGCGAGACCATAATATCCAACGATATCCAGAGCGATAACAGTTTTTTGAGGACGCAATCCACTCAGAATACCGACAACGTGACCCGCAATATGATGTGCGTTCCCATGAAAGCCAAGGACGAAGCGATAGGCGTGATAAACATAGTCAATAAAAAAGGCGCGGAAGGCTTTAACGAAGAAGACAAGGCTCTCGCGCTTTCGCTCAGCACGCAGGCCGCCATGACTATCGAAAATGCAAGGCTGTATGAGCTTTCTATTACGGACGGAATGACGCGCCTTTTTATTCACAGGTACTTCCAGATAAGGCTCGACGAAGAGCTCAAACGCTGCAACAGGTACGGCCCGGTTATGTCGCTCATAATGACCGACATCGATCATTTCAAAAAATTTAACGACACGTACGGTCATCAGGTCGGTGACATGGTTTTAATAAAAGTCGCCGATATCATACGTGAAACCATAAGAAACGAAGTCGATATCCCGTGCCGCTACGGCGGCGAGGAGTTCGCCATAATAGCTCCCCAGACCGGATTCGAAGACGCCAAAAAGATGGCGGAGCGAATCAGGACCGCCGTCGAGTCAGCCAAGCTGCAGGGGCCCGGCGGAAAACTTCTGCAGATAACCATAAGCCTGGGCATATCCACCTGCCCGCTCAATTCGAAAGACAAGAAAGACCTCATATTGAAGGCCGATTCGGCGCTTTATTATTCCAAGAAAAACGGGCGCAACCGCGCGACGCATTTCAGCGAAGTTCCCGCCGCCGCGGTCGAATCGCCGGAGGCTTAGCGCCGGGCAGCATGATCTAAAAAGATTTTATTGCAGGAAGGTTTTTAAAAAATGGAGATAAAAAAAGGCGATATAAAACAGGACCAGGCGGACGGCATCAGCGTTAAAACGCTCGCGGAAGACCTCAAACTATCGGTTATTTCGGGCGAACAGAACCTGGACGGCCTCATAATATCTTCGGAGGTCACAAAACCGGGCCTTGAACTCGCCGGATATTATAAAAACCTCACTTTCGACAGGATCATGATATTCGGCAAAAACGA
>JAKPTH010000583.1 GCA_029571125.1 bacterium | reverse complement strand
CGCTGTATTCGCCTATGTCGTTTTCATTAATTTCGGTTTTGTCCTTGAGCTCGCTTATCCACTGACGTACCGCTACCGTATTAGTGGTTATTATCAGTGTATTGGAATTCACTTTCGACATCGCACCCATCCCCACGCACGTTTTCCCCGCACCGCAGGCCAGGACGACCACGCCCGAGCCGCCTTCGGCGCCGCCCGATTTATGAAACGCTTCACACGCTTCGGCCTGATAGTCGCGCAGCGCGAACGCAACGCCGCTCGCGGCCGAAACGCTTCTTAAATTCACTTCGAACGGCGCGCCTTCGACATAACCCGCTATGTCGCGCACCGGATAGTTGATCTTGATAAGCGCGCGCTTTAATTCGCCGCGCATTTCGGCTTTTATAAGCAGATTGAATTCGTCGATCTTTTTATGAATGAATGCTGAAAAAACGCTGTTGCCGCAAAGCTCCATAATTATAAAACGGTCCTTAGAGTTGAGCTTCAAAAAACCGCTTTGAGCGGCGCATTCGAGCGTTAAAATCCCGAATCGTGAGCAGTAATAATTGATTTCGTGTATTACCGTTTCGGATATGGCGAAACGCGAATAAGATTTGAGCGTCGCGATTATGTCTTCGGCGCGCGAACCCAGTGCCGCCGCGTTCCACAATGAAACCGGGGTTATGCGGTACGTGTGCATATACTCAGGAGATTTGACCAGCTCGGCGAATATGGAAACCTTGGCTCTGCATTCCTCGAAACGCGGATGCGCCGCGTCGGCCAGGACGCTGAGGTCGCTTTGAACGATAAGGGGGCCGTCTGCGCAATTTTCCAACATGATATTATGCCCTCATAAAACTGAAGGCGGGCATCCGCCCGCCCCGATAAACATTGTCGTTAGTAAAATAAAAAAACGGCGACGCCTTACTGCGGCCTGGTTATAAAGTTACTGATGACGACCGACGGCTGTTCGGTTTTGAACAGATAAACGCGGGTACGCTCTACCGAAACCCTTATATCTTTAACCCTTATCCAGATGTGCGTGTCTGAACAAGGAGTGGGATTGGTGGATACGTTTAGCTGGTATTCCTTGTTTTTGGTGTATATGATATTGGCCAGCTTTTTATTCATTCGGCAGTAAATATACCAGATCACAAACATTATACGGCTGTCAAGCGTGGCGGGCGGCCTCGCCGGGTCGAAGAAAAAACCGTTGTAAAGCGATGTTTGATACTTGAGCGGTAGATATAAAAGCTTTAAAGGGTTTTCAACTATCGAACTCATATAAGCCGATAAATTCGGGTTCAATAAAACCGTGCCGTTGACCGTGGGTATTTTATTGATTTCATCTGGAAATTTTATCAACTTCATTTCTTCGTTGAACAGCTGTAACGTAATGCGGCTGGCTTCTATTTTTGGCATTTTATCTATAGCCACGCGGTTTAATATCGCGCCCACCAGAAACCAGAACTGATCTTTTTCTATGGGCAGGTTGATCGGCAGCTGATCATGGATTTCCTGCAGGAAGGGCATGGCCAGATACTCATATATGCTTATGAAACTGGCTTTTTCAAAATTCGGTTTTTCGAATGCAGCCTGATTGTCTTTGGCCGTTGCGTTTTCAAGAAAATCGACGTTCTTTATTCTGTAAACCATATGGTCCGGAGTGCATTTAAGCGTAAAAGGAATCGCCTTGAAGCAAAATTCATAGAAATATCCGTGGTAGTCGTCGATATAGGTGGCGAATACTTCCTGGAACTCGCCGCTAGCATTCAATAGCATATTCACTTTTTTTAAAGATTTCAGCTGCTTATGACCGTCTGGAGTGATTATGGTCATATCTTCGTGTACCGACATTTATTTAACACCCGTCCTTCTTTGAGCATATATTAACGCATATTCGACTATAACAACCTGGCGGTAAAATATACGTCCGCTTCTATTATCGCGCCGGGTGACGCTTCTCTAATTCTATAAGCGGCTTCGCCGTTAAATCCCGTAAAAAATGAAAGCTTCGTCCCGCCGCACGATGCGTTAACATTTAAAAACCGCTCGCGCGAATAATTATTGAGAAATTCGTTACAGCAAACCAATTCCATTGCCACATGAGCGAAAGGCGTCATTTCCACGGGCGTTTCGTCGCGGTTTACCGATTTGAGGCATACGATGGAGTTGACGCCGGCCGCCGGATTGCCGTTATACGCTTTGACATATTATTTTTCGTCAGCATATATTTTTAAAGAATCGCCGTTTATAAAACCGTTTATCGCTATGGAATTGGGGCCGACCAATGAACCGGCCCGATATTTTTTGACCGCCAGCATATAATTTATTATTTCAGCGTAAATCTTAATGCCGTTTTCCATGGCCGCCGTAGTACCTATTTCCATCGCAGCCACGCCGCGCGAAGGCACGGACTCGAACGGCGTCATTTCGATAATCTTTGAAAAACACCTGTATGCCGTGTCGCAGCACGCGAAGACGCTAAGCACCTCGTCCCTTGAATAATAACCCCAGCAGGATAAATGATCGTCGATCTTATAAACGAAATAAGCGTCGTTTGCGTTGAGCGAAACGTCGATCTGCCGGCCGTTAGAGATGATATCCTCAGCCAGCGCCACATACCCTTCACGATATGCCGCCATAGATAAACCGATATTTTCTAATACTTCTTTCATTTTTTATCAAGATAAATATTATCAAATTTTTTATCCAATGTCAAATAAATATAGCCTCTTTTTCATTTTGTCTGATAAAATTATACTCAATATTTTTTTGGATAAGGGAAGGCGAGGTGCCACAGCCCCTCCCTTCCCTTAAAATCCCTTCCAACCCCGAATTCGCCTGACGCTTTATTATTGTAAATTGCCCGCTTTCTCTGCCTGCGCCTTAATTTGATTATGCTCTTTTCGACAATCGCCTCAAACTTCTTTTTAACTCCGCTTTCTATTTTTTCTATTTCTGTTTTTTTTGTTTCTGTTTTTTTTGTTTCTGTTTTTTTTGTTTCTGTTTTTTTTGTTTCTGTTTTTTTGTTTCTGTTTTTTTGTTTCTGTTTTTTT
>JAKPTH010000525.1 GCA_029571125.1 bacterium | reverse complement strand
CCGCAGGTCCGGACGCTCCGGCTCCGGCCGCTTCGCAGGCTTCGTCAACGGCCGCTGGAACTCCCGCTTCTACGAGCGCTTCCGGCCCTAACGCTCCCGCACCGGCCGCATCCGCACAGACGGCTCAGAACGCCGCCGCTCCTGCGGCAACGGCAGACGTTGCTCCTAAAGCCACTCTCGGCCAGAAGTTATCGGCCCTGAAAGATAAAGTGACCACGCCTATCGAAGGCGGCGGCAAAGGTTCGTCCGCGTGGGAAAAAGGCTATAAATTCGGCAAGGAAACTCCTGAAAACGCTGTAAATAAAGTAAAAGGCCTTTTCAAAAAAACGCCCAAAACCGCGTCTGAACCCGCGGCCACTGAAACTGCGGCAAAAGAACAGACCCCTTCGCAGAAAATGGCTGACCAGAAAAACGCTAAAGTGGAATTTAACGAAGAAACCGGCCAGTTTGAAAAAGCCCCTGTGGTAGCGGCTCCTTCAAAATTATCCACCGCTCTTTCGGCGGGAAAAGATTCCCTCAAATCGAGCTTCTCCGTTAAAAACCTTGGAATATCGGCCGGCCTGACGGTAGGCTTTAAGATATTCGAACAGGTTAAAAACGGCGAAAAAATATCCATCGGTAAAGCGGTAGGCCATCTCGCCACGGGCGAATTCGCCGGCTCCTTCGTGGGCAGCGGCCTTGGTTCGGCGGCTGGCACGGTAGTCGGAAGCCTTCTCGGTTCCACCATACCCGTCGTAGGGCCGGTTCTCGGCGCCTTAATGCCCGCTATATTCGGCCAGGTCGGCGGACACCTCGGCGCCAGCATGGGCAACGATCTTGCCAGCGGCCAGAAACCGTCGTTCAAAAAAGCCATCGCTTCCATAGATAAAGTGGCTGTTCTCGGCCAGGCCGTCGGCTCTACCGTAGGCGCGGCTATAGGCTCCATGCTTCTTCCCGGCATAGGCTCGATGATAGGCGGCCTCGTCGGCGGCATGATCGGCAACGTAATAGTCAATAAAATACGCAACCGCGCTAAATCCAATTACCATGTTTCGAGCGTAAACGCACAGGGCGGCCAGATAATCTACAGCGAACAGCTCGCTCCGCCTCCAGCTCAGCCGGTTCTTTCGAATATGGGCACATCCGCTTCGGGCACCGGCGACGCTCAGGGAATGTACGACAAGATGATAAACGCTTACAAACGTTATTCGCAGCTCCTTTCGGAAGGCAAAGGCGAAACTCCCGATTGCCAGCAGGCGCTCAGTGAATACAAGCAGCTCTACACCAATTATGCAGGCACGGTTCAGCAGGGTCAAAACATAAAATAATACAGACGCCTTAAATATGGCGTGATTTCAAAGAAGGGCCGGTTTCGGCCCTTCTTTTTTTTGGCCCGCCGATATTTTTTTTTCAAAGATTATTGACATGTAAAAGAATTTGTTTTATATTTATCAATGATACTTTTTAATGTAAAGGAAATTTATGGATCTGGAAGAAATAAAACAGCGCTTCAAAAAAGAATTCGGCAACGATAAAAATATACTGCTTTGGAGCGAAAGAGGTTTCGATTACGCGTTCGTTGCACGGGATAAGATTTTCGACGCAGCTAAAATCCTTAAAGAAAGTTTCGCTTTCGATATGCTTATGGACCTTTTCTGCGTGGATTACCTTAATTATTCGCCTCCTCTTCCCGACGGCAACCGTTTCGAAATAATGACTCATTTATTTTCAACCAAAACCGGCGCCAGGCTATTTATTAAATCTTACTATCCGTCCGGATCGCCTTCGGCCGATTCGCTCGTTCCGTTATATCCCGCGGCCGATTGGTTCGAACGCGAAGTTTTCGATATGTACGGCGTCGGTTTTAAAAATCATCCCGATTTGCGAAGAATTCTAATGTACGAAGGATTCGAAGGTCATCCTTTACGCAAGGATTACGACATAAAAAAACGCCAGCCTCTGGCTGCGCTCATAAAAAAAGAAAAGTCCGTATTTGAAAAATAAAATCTTTCAATCATTATAAAGGCAAGGCGGCAATATGAAAAAATTCAGCGAAGAAAAATTAAAAGAGGTAGAGCTTTTAAAAGCCCGGTATCCCGAGCGTCAGGCGCCGCTTTTGATGCTTCTTCACATGGCTTGCGAAGAATTCGGCCATCTCGACGACGAAGCTTATGCTTATATAAGCGAACTTTGCGGGGTGCCTAAAAGCAAAGTCTATTCCGTGGCAACTTTTTACAGCATGTACGATCAGAAGCCGGTCGGACGCTACCATCTGCAATTGTGCAAAAACATTTCATGCATGCTCGCCGGCGCGGACGACATAGTAAAGCATATATGCGATAAACTGAATATATCGCCCGGCGAAACTACTCACGACAAACGTTTTACGCTTTCGCTCGTCGAGTGCCTGGGAAGCTGCGGAAAAGCTCCGGCAATGATAATCAATAAGGAATATTACGAAAATCTCGACATTGAAAAAGTCGATAGAATATTGGCCGATTTAAAATAAACCGTCATCTTCTCCCTTAAAGAAAAAGAGTTTTTATGCGCGTTAAATTTTTAGAAACAGAAAGAATCTTTCTGGCTCCGCTTGAAGAAAGCGACGCGGCCGTGTGCTATAAATGGTTTGCCGATCCGGAAATAAGGCGTTACCTGTCTTCGGCGGCCATCGTCAACACTTTAGAAAAATCGAAGGCTTTTATTGCGGCGGCTAACTCGTCTTCCGTCGAAGCTCTCTTCGGCATTTTCGCGAAGCCGGAAAACATCCATATCGGCAATGTTTCGCTTTGCGGCATAGACCTTGTGAACCGCAACGCTTCCATCGGAATCGCCATCGGAGAGAAGGAATATCTGGGCCGCGGAATCGGTCGCGAAACGGTAAAACTGATTTTAAAGTACGCTTTTTATACTATCGGGCTGAATATGGTTTTTTTAAATGTTTTTGCCGACAATTCAAGGGCTGTGGCTTCTTATGAAAGGTGCGGATTTAAAAAACGCGGGCAGCTGCCTCAATGTTTTTTTAGAGACGGCGAGTTCATAGACTGCGTAATAATGTCGATTACTAAAAACGAAT
>JAKPTH010000520.1 GCA_029571125.1 bacterium | reverse complement strand
TCAGACATATCGGTAATCCCGAAAAAATAGTTACGGTTAAAACCGACAGAATATCGGTTAAATAATAAATAAAAACGGTCAGTCTTCTAAGTGTATATGGCAGTAACCGCCGGGATTCTTATCCAGATAATCCTGGTGGTATTCTTCCGCGTCGTAGAATTTTTGGGCGGCTTTCAGTTCGGTGACTATTTTCGAGCGGTATTTACCGGATTTATCGAGTACGGCTATAAATTCTTCGGCGGCCTTTTTCTGCTCTTCACCGTAAAAAAATATGGCGGAACGGTATTGCGTGCCGACGTCGCCGCCCTGGCGGTTAATCGACGAAGGATCGTGTATCTTAAAAAAATGCGAAAGCAAAGCGTTGAAAGAAACAATGCGCGGATCGTAAGTTACCAGAACTACTTCGGCGTGCATGGTGTCGCCCGAACAAACCTTTTTATAATCGGGATTTTCAAAACTGCCGCCGGAATAGCCGACACGCGTTTCGAAAACGCCTATAACTTTTTTGAAGTAGGCTTCGACGCCCCAGAAACAGCCGGCGCCGAAAATAATTTTATCGAGCCGCCTGGTCTTTAAAAAGCTTTGCGTTTCGACTGCATTAATATACTTTTCGAATCCGGCGTCCTTTAATTTTTCTTTTTCGATGAATTTAAGAGACGCCGAATTTATGCAGTATCGAAGGCCGGTCGGCGCGGGGCCGTCGTTGAAAAGATGGCCGAGATGCGAATTGGCTTTCGCGCTTCGCACTTCGGTTCTTATCATTGCATGGCTCCTGTCTTTTATGTAAACTACGGAGTCCGGATCTGCCGGCGCAGTAAAACTCGGCCAGCCGGTGCCCGAATCGAATTTATCGCTCGAAAGAAAGAGCGGCTCGCCCGAAACCACGTCCAGGTAAATGCCGTCTTTTTTATTGTCCCAGTATGCATTTTGAAAAGGCGCTTCCGTGCCGTTTTCCCTTACGATCCTGTACTGCTCTGGCGTCAGAAGCTTTTTGAGCTCCTCTTCGTTTCGCGGCAAACCGCAGCCGTTATTAATCCCGCAATAATCCTTGCCGTCCATTTTTAATTCATCTCCTTTAAAAACTGGCGCCGGCTTCCATAAGGCAATAATGACAGTAATAAAAGCCAGAACCGCTATAAACAAATTATAAAACAATTTATTTTTCGTAAGCATACGGCTGATTTTATCATATAATCGGATATTATTCAAGCAGCCTCAATAATTCATTGACTTGCTCGCGATAATATGATAAAATAAAGGTGAACCATAATTCCGCATTATTATTAACTGCCGGATCTCCAGGCCGGCGATATCTTTCGAACCGGTGGACGCATGGGCCGCCTGTACACGATAAAATAAAAAGGAGTGGTTCATATGTCTTTTTTCGATTCCATCGATTCGCCAGTCGAAACAGACCTTTTAGTTTCGTTTTTCGATCTGACCAACTTCATCAAAATCACAAATTCCCATTCCGGGCTTGAATTGTTCGGACTGCTTTCGGATTTTTACGAACTCGCGGACCAAATTATCCGCGAGTGCGACGGCCGGATAATCAAATTCATAGGCGACGCCGGACTCATCGTATTCGAGCCTCAAAACGCCGACCGCGGAATCAAAGCTTTGATAAAGCTTCAAAAAAAAGCCGAGGCCTTTTTCGAAAGCCGTAAAGTGCATACAAGACTCATAGTGAAAGCGCATTTCGGCCCGGCCGCCTGCGGCAAAATCCGTTCGGGCGACGGACGGCGCCTCGACGTCTTCGGAGAAACGGTAAATACCGCCGCCACGCTGGCTTCTAAAGGATTCGCGATCAGCCCTCAGGCCTTTCGCAAACTCTCGGCTGAAACGCGTAAGATATTTCATAAATTAACTCCGCCCGTAACCTATATAATCGCTAACCATTAACAAAAAATCTACCGTTTTTGACATTTTCACCTTAATATGTTATAATAATTCATCTAAAAAATTAATTCATTAAGTCTTGACATTATAAACAATCAAAAATAAAAACACAAAAAAACAAAGGAGTAACAAAATGGCAACTCAAACAGCGAAAACGAATTCCAAGGCTAAATCGGCTCCCAAAACGGCTCCGGCGGCCAAATCAAAAGTTAAACCCCTGGCATACAAAGTGGCGGACATAGGTCTTGCCGAATGGGGAAGAAAAGAAATCCAGATGGCCGAAAAAGAAATGCCGGGCCTCATGTCGTTAAGACAGAAATACGCTAAAATACAGCCCTTAAAAGGCGCGCGCATAGCGGGCTGCCTCCATATGACCATACAGACGGCGGTTTTAATAGAAACGCTCGTAAAACTCGGAGCGGAAGTAAGATGGTCTTCATGCAACATCTATTCCACGCAGGACCACGCAGCAGCGGCTATCGCAAAAACAGGCGTTCCCGTTTTCGCGTGGAAAGGCGAAACGCTCGAAGAATACGACTGGTGCATCGATCAGACTTTATTTTTCGACGACGGCAAGCCTCTGAACATGATCCTCGACGACGGCGGCGATCTCACGCTGCACATTCACAATAAATATCCGCAGCTTTTAAAAGGCATCTACGGACTTTCCGAAGAAACGACGACCGGCGTCCACCGCCTCTATCAGATGTTCGAACGCGGCGAGCTCAAAGTGCCCGCTATAAACGTAAACGATTCGGTCACAAAATCCAAATTCGACAACCTTTACGGCTGCCGCGAATCGCTCGCGGACGGCATCAAGCGCGCCACCGACGTAATGGTTGCCGGCAAAGTGGTAGTAGTATGCGGATACGGCGATGTCGGCAAAGGCTGCGCGCAGTCAATGCGCGGTTTCGGCGCCAGGGTCCTCGTAACCGAAATTGATCCTATAATAGCGCTTCAGGCGGCTATGGAAGGCTATCAGGTAGTAACGATGGAAGAAGCCGCTTCCATAGGCGATATATTCGTAACGGCCACCGGCTGCTGCGACGTTATAACCGGCGAACATATGAAAAAAATGAAAGACCAGGCAATACTGTGCAATATCGGACATTTCGATTCGGAAATCGAAGTGGCATGGCTCGAAAAGCAGAAAAACATTAAAGAAATCAATATCAAGCCGCAGGTAGATAAATTCGTTTTCCCCGACGGCCGCGAATTAATACTCCTCGCCCGCGGAAGACTGGTCAATCTGGGCTGCGCTCACGGCCATCCGTCGTTCGTAATGAGCTCTTCGTTCACCAACCAGACGCTCGCGCAGATCGCTTTATTCACCGAACGCGGCAAATGGTCTGTAGGCGTGCACGTCCTTCCTAAAAAGCTCGACGAAGAAGTGGCAAGACTGCACATCGGCAAACTCGGCGTAAAGCTCACCAAGCTGACCGCAAAGCAGGCGTCTTATCTCGGCATCAAACCCGAAGGCCCTTACAAGCCGGATCATTACAGATACTAAACTGCATTTTAAAACGCCGGCACAGCCGGCGCCTTAAATAAAACTCACCAAGAAAGACGCGCGTCGTAAAATACGCGCGCCTTTTTTTTGCGGCATACCAAAAACGATTAAGCTGACAAAATTAAAATTCACGGCATTTTAATAAATAAATTATTCTTGACAAATACTGACATTAATATTATATTATACCCTGAAGAATAAATGTTATAAAAGGTTTTAATCAATCCGTCAAGGCTAAGGTAATTATGCATAATCAATAAAATATTAAATGCGCGAGGCTGATATGACTGGCTA
>JAKPTH010000509.1 GCA_029571125.1 bacterium | reverse complement strand
TTTATTTAACCTGCTATTTTTCCTATTGACATATAATAATTAGAGTGATATTATAATTGCGTCATTTTGATAATATTCAAATTTTTTTATATAAGGAGCGGTTCAACTCATGAAAATTACTATAATTGGTTCGGGATATGTAGGTCTGGTAACCGGCACTTGCTTCGCCGAAATGGGAAACGACGTCGTCTGCATGGACATCGATTCTTCTAAGATCGAAGGATTGAAAAAGGGCGTAATTCCAATCTATGAACCCGGGCTCGAAGAAATGGTAAAACGCAATATAAAAGAAGAACGCATGACTTTTACGACCGATATAAAAAATGCCGTCGAAAATTCGCTTTTCTGCTTTATCGCCGTAGGCACGCCTCCCGGCGAAGACGGCAGCGCCGATCTTAAATACGTTCTCGACGTGGCCGCCGAAATCGGAAAACACATGAACGGATATAAAGTGGTCGTCGATAAATCCACTGTGCCGGTCGGTACGGCCGAAAAAGTCCGCGAAACAATAAAAGGCGAACTCGTCAGACGCGGCGTCAATTTCGAGTTCGACGTGGTCTCCAATCCGGAATTTTTAAAAGAAGGCGCTGCCATCGAAGATTTTATGAAACCAGACCGCGTGGTCATCGGCACCGACAACGTCAGGACGGCTGAACTCATGAAAGAACTTTACGCGCCTTTTATGAGAAAAAATTACCGTATAATAACCATGGACATCAGGAGCGCGGAGCTTACCAAATACGCAGCCAACTGCATGCTCGCATCTAGAATTTCCTTCATGAACGAAATGGCGAATATATGCGAACTCTGCGGAGCGGATATCGACATGATAAGAAACGGCATAGGCTCCGACAGAAGAATCGGCCATGATTTTCTGTTCGCTGGCGCCGGCTACGGCGGAAGCTGCTTTCCAAAAGACGTCAAGGCGCTTTTAAAAACCGCTCAGGAACTCGGACACGAAGCGAAAATATTGAACGCCGTGGAAGAAGTCAATGACAAACAGAAAGAACTCCTGGTAAAAAAAGTGCTGAAACATTTCGGCGGCGACGTAAAGTCAAAAACCTTCGCGGTATGGGGTCTCGCTTTCAAACCTAAAACGGACGATATGCGCGAAGCCCCGTCAGTGGTCATTATTAACAAGCTTATAGAAAAAGGCGCTAAAATTCAGGCGTTCGATCCGGAAGCGATCAAAGAAGCCAAAAAGATAATACCCGAGTCGGCTTCGATCAAATATTTCGAAACCTCATATAAAGCCCTCGAAAAAGCAGATGCTCTCATTCTCGTTACGGAATGGGGTTCTTTCCGCGAACCCGATTTTGATAAAATGAAAAAAATAATGAATTCGCCGGTTATATTCGACGGCAGAAATTTATATAATCCAAAATTTGTAAGGGGATTCGGATTTACCTACCATTCGATAGGCCGTCCTTAATTTTAGGCCATTAATGCAAAAGGAAGGCAAGTTTGCCGGAAATTAATTATCATAATTAAAAATGGTGAAACTGCGGTTTATCGAGACGGCCAATTTACTTTTTCTCAAGATATGATCGTTGATTGCGGCGGCGTCCTTGAATTTGACCATAGCGCCGTGGAATTCGCCCCCGGAAAAGGCGTGCTGAGTTCCGGCGTTATAAAAGCGGCCAATTCCACTTTTAGATGTTCGGATGAAAAAGCTTATTGGAGCGCCATAGCCCTAATCGGCGAGGGCGCTTCAGACAGCTTTTTCGAAAAGTGCTTTTTCGTGTCGGGCGGAGGTTTCAGCAAGGGCCGCCTTGAGTGCGCTTATGGCGGCGCAGCTTATGACGAACAAAAAGACGAGGCGCCGAAAAATGCGTCGCTTCTGTTTCAGGCGCACCCGGAAACCGTGCCGGTTGCCAGGCGGAAGGAGCTACAACGTCAGGCGGCGCGGGATTGAATAATGTTAAAATTTTACAAAATTCATCTGCAGAAGGTTATCGGCGAGCATTATTCTGATCATCGAAACGGCGGCCGCCATGGCGCGCGGAGTGAAATTAGCGTCGAAACGGCCTTTTAACTCGATTTCTCGGTTGACGTTTTTGTAAAAATCGATTGTAGACTGCTTTTGATATATCGAAGGCGTGGGTTTTACGGCAGCGCGAACCACTATAGGTGCGCCTGTGGATATTCCGCCGCTTATTCCGCCGGAATTGTTGGAGCCGTATTTAAGCGTTCCGTCCTCGTCAAAATAAAGACTGTCGTTAGCCCGGCTTCCTTTCATGGCCGCGATATCTTTTCCGGCGCCTATTTCTACCGATTTTATTCCGCCGACGGAAAAAAGGCACGAAGAAATCTGGCTTGAAAGCTTTCCGAATAAGGGCGAACCCAGCCCGGCCGGAACGCCGGTGAGCGTTATTTCAAAAACGCCGCCCGACGAATCTTTTTCTTCTTTTAATTTTTCGGCTTTTTTGGCCGCGAGTTCCATGGCTTTTTTCGTGCCCGCGGGCATGCCGGCAAGTTCGATTACGGCGGCGCTTATTTTTATGTCCGTTAATTTAATGATTTTATCGGCCACGGCGGCTGCCATGTGGCGCGCTATGCATTCCCGCCCCGAGGCCCGTCCGCCTCCGCGCGGATCGTATATTCCGTATTTTTTATAATAGGCGTATTCGGCGTGAGATGGCCTGGCGACGCCTTCGAGTTTCAGATATTCCGAAGAGTCGGCGCAAGAATTGAAGGTCATTAAAGAAATCGGAGTGCCGAGAGTCCTGTTTTTATATACGCCTGAAAGTATTTCGATTTTATTGTCTTCTCTGCGCAAAGTGCTGAAACTGAAGAAAACCGAAGTTTTTCTTATATATGATTCGACGTCCTTTTCGCTCAGGCTTAATCCGGCCGGACAGCCGTCGATTACCGCACCCACGGCGCGGGAGTGTGACTCTCCCCAGGAAGTGACCCTGAATAAATTTCCGATTGTGTTTGACATTATTAGATTATCTCGCTTTTTTATCCTGATAGCATTCGCGGCAGTAAACCGGCTTGTTCTGAACCGGCTTGAAAGGAACTGTAGTCTGCTTTCCGCACTGAGAGCAGTTTACGCTGAACGTTTCCTTGAATCCTTTTCCGCCGGCGCTAAGGCGACCCAGCGTGGGCTTTTGCCGTTTGGAACGGCATTCGGGGCATCTTGTGGGCTCGTTTTCAAAGCCTTTTTCCCTGTAAAATTTCTGCTCCGACGCAGTGAAAATAAATTCGCCGTTACATTCCTTGCAAACTAAAGTTTTGTCCTGCAGGTCCGACATTGTAACTTCCCCCAATGCTGAATTGGATGCGCCTTGCGAGCAGATACCGGTTATCAAAGAAAACGAGCGCGGGCCGGTTTTAAGTAAATTCTAAATTACTAATTTAGAGTATTCTTATACAGCTTGAAAAAATTATATTAAAGATATTTTTTTTTGTCAAGTGAAATAAAAAAATAAAAAACATTTTATTATTCATCGATAATGGGTTATAATAAATAAAGGGTTACGGCAAAAAAAATTCCTGGAGGGTTTTATGGATATAAAAAATAAATCGAGATTTAACGCGTTAACGAATGCCGCCGCAATATGCATGGTTTTAGTTTTATTATTTGCCGCTCAGGCCTCCGGGCAGAGCCAGAACGAACCGCTTTATTTTAAAATCGTTCCGCAGGAGCAGGCCGAAGAATATTTTCAACAGGCGCTCGACTTAAAAAAAACCGGAAACGTAGATTCCGCCCTGGAAAAATTCGAATCGGCGATCGTTTCAAAAAGAATTCTGCTTTCGAGAGATGACGCGGGTCTCAAGCGTGCGCTTCTTGAAAAATACAGGACGTTGAGCTCGAAAAACAAGGAAATAGAAGCTTATTATAAGCTGGCATACTTAATGGACCTTACCGGTGATCTGGAAGGCTCCGAAAAGAACTATTCGACGGCCCTGGAAATGGCTACTACTGACACTATAAAACAGCACATAAGCTCGCTTTTGAACGTCGTGAAAAAAGACAGGGGCTATTATCAAAAACTTGGCGCGCAGGCGGCTTCGACTGTAACCGAAGAGCCGGCGCCGCCTCCTGCCTCGGAATCGGATGAAAACGGCGGCAAAAAGGACGTAAATACCGGAGCGGAAACGGCAAGGAAGATAAGAGAAAGTAAAATCGCCGATTACAGGGATAAAATCGAAGAACTGGACCGTAAAATCGCCGATATGGAAAAGTCGGCGGCGGAAGCCAAGAAGGAAGAACGCAAATCCAAAAACGACTGGAGCGGCCGCGAAGATTTCAAGCGCGACTGGCGCAATACCGAACCGGTAGATCCGCTGGTGGATAAAAACGACCCTTATCAGAACACATACAGGAGGCGCTACCGTCAGGCTAAAGGCGAGCGCGAATCCATAGAAAAAGAACTCGAGGCTTTAAAAGAAGAAAAAACTAAAGCCGAAGAAGAACTAAAGAACTTCGAATTGCTGAATCCTGAAACGCCTTCGGAATCCGTGCCTGAAGAGGGAGCCGAACAGCAGGAAAAAAGCGGCGAAAGCCGGCCGGAATAAATCATCATTTTATACGCGTAAAAAGACGGAAATAAAAAACGGGGCATTAAAAATTTAAGGCCCCGTTTTTTGCTTTTTATATACCGAAAAACGTCAAAGCGTTTTTTATATTATTACCGTCTGGACGTTAAACCCTCTGTAAGTTTCTCCTATGCGAGTCCCGCGCGGCACCACGGTGATTCCGTCGATCACGGTAAAGCCGCGGGCAAGGTCTTCGTCGGCGTTGAAGCCGATCTGCTGGTTATCGCCTATGATAGCGTCTTTATCTATTATAACCCTGTTAAGTTTGCAGTTCTGGCCGACCCTGACGTTGTCGAAAAGGATCGAATCGCTTATTATGGAATTGGATTGTACGTTGACGCATGTGCTGATGACCGAATCGCGCACGGTGGCGTTGCATATTATTACTCCGTCGCAGATTAGCGAGCTGGAGACCACCGGCGAGAAAACGAACTTTGCCGGCGGCAGGAAAGGGTTTTTATAGCTGCGCAGCGGCCACCCGCTTATGTCTTCGTTGAAATTATGGCGTTTATAAAGGTTGAGCTCCGGTTCGGGAGTCTTGAGGTCCATATTGGATTCCCAGTAGGATTTTATGGTTCCTACGTCGCGCCAGTATTTGGCCATTTTACGGTTTTCGTCGCGGAAATTATA
The DNA here is from genome assembly GCA_029571125.1 of bacterium. Classification (GTDB taxonomy): domain Bacteria; phylum Muiribacteriota; class UBA9980; order UBA9980; family UBA9980; genus UBA9980. The sequence continues at coordinate 921 of JAKPTH010000509.1, read as the reverse complement.
CGAAAAAACGTTGTACTTCATTGACGAGCCGTTCGCCAGCAGGCTGTTGTTGATGCGCACCATATTGGATATTATATCGTAGCCGAAATCGCCCGTGGTGAACCTTGTATAAGCGCCGGCGTCTTCTTTGAGCTTTTCAAGAAGCGTCTTTTTATTGACGAGCTCTTTTTCGCCGCCGAATTCCATGTTGAGCGTTTCAAGGAGCGTTTCCGTGTTGAAAAGATAGATTCCCATCGAAACGAGAGAGTGTTCGGGATCGCCGGGAATGCATTTGGGGTTGGCCGGCTTTTCTTCGAAGCCGATAATGCGCCCCTGCGTATCCACTTCTATTATGCCGAAGCTGGAAGCGTTAGCGATAGGCTCTTCTATAGTGGCGACCGTTAGATCCGCATTGTTTTCAAGGTGCTGGCGGAACATTTCGGAATAGTCCATTTTGTAAATGTGATCGCCGGAAAGAATAAGAGTGTAAGGCATTTTTTCGCGTTTGATTGAATAAACGTTCTGCCATACGGCGTCGGCCGTGCCGCGGTACCAGTCTTCCGAAACACGCTGCTGAGGGGGGAGCGTTTCTACGAAGCCGTAGGAACGGTCTGAAAACATATTCCAGCCGCTTCTTACGTGACGGTCGAGCGACTGTGACTTGAACTGTGTGAGAAGGTAAATTCTGCGGATGTGAGAGTTGACGCAGTTGTTGAGCGTAAAATCGATTATGCGGTAATTGCCTCCGATCGGTACGGCCGGTTTCGCGCGGTCGATCGTAAGCGGCATAAGACGTTCGCCTTTGCCGCCGGCCAGGATTAGAGAAAGTGTGCTTTCTGATATTTTAGGCATTTTGCTACCCCCGTTTTTATTTTACACGTATATTAAATTTTTTGCATAAATGTTTTTCAAATATCATGCCATGGATATTTTTATTATTTT
>JAKPTH010000498.1 GCA_029571125.1 bacterium | reverse complement strand
GATCATCGAACCGAGCGTTCCGAAAACCCCTACCATCGAAAAGAACGCCATGGCCGGCGGAAGCCCTATAAGCTGCCCCAGCGCCTGGTCTTTCTGGCTGCGGGCGAACCTTGTGAAATCGGAAATATTGAGCGCGAGCGGCGCCCAGTATGATATCATGGCGTTCAGCGACGGCAGAAAAAGCTCGCCGAAAGATTTTGTGGCCGAGGCGCGCAGCGGCGCGAACTTTTCGCCGGCGTTGAGCAGCGCCGAAAGCGAACCGGCGACGTAAATCGCCCATGCGGCTATCGCGATCCCTATGGCGATAAGTATCGGCACGCAGTAAACTTCGAGCATCTTGACCGCTTCATGGCCGCGGTACGCGATTGCGAGATTCGCCGCCAGAAACAGAATGAATATGATGAACTTGGCCTGCGGGTAAAGCGACAGCGCCGGAAAAAAACCGGCAAACGCCATGTACATGAACTCGCCGCCTATCCAGCAGTTGATCCCGAACCAGCCGCAGGCGACCCCCGCGCGTAAAAGCAAGGGCAGATGCGCCCCGCGCGTTCCAAAAGACGCGCGGCAGAAAACGGGATACGGTATTCCGTATTTGGTGCCCGCCGCCGCTATTAAAATCATGGGCAGCAAAACTATAAGGTTTCCCAGAAATATAGTTAAAATCGCCTGTTGCCAGCTCATTCCGCTGGTGATAAGCCCGGACGAAAGCGTATATGTGGGTATGCATATGCTCATGCCCGCCCATAAAGAAGCTATATGCTTCTTGCTCCATGTGCGTTCGCCTATAGCGACCGGTTTGAGGTCTTCACTGTAAAGCGAGTTCTTTTCTATGTTTTCACGGTGGACGTCGGTCAGTTCGAAAAGGCCGTTTTCTTCTACTTGTCTGGAGCTCATTATGTCGTTCCTTATTCTAAAAATTTTTGGATTATTATAACATAAACATTAACGATTATCGATAAAAAAAATCTTTTTTAAGTTTTAAATTATTTATTATCACCGGCATGGCTTTTAATTTATTGACACCTCCGCTTTGTTTGGTATATAATGATAACGCGCCCGAGGTTTATGACTCGCGCGCGTTTGTATAAAATATACCGGAGGTTTTTATGAAGTTAACGTCCAGGCTTAAAAGAGCTTCAACGCTCTTTATTTTTTTAGCTTTTTTACTTTCAACGGTATGCCCCGCTTTTGCGGCGTCGGCCGATACTTTTTCAAAAGCGTGCGAACTCGAAAAGAACTCCTCTTACTTCAAGGCCGTTAAAATGTACGAACGCGCAGCAAGAGAAGCCGGCCGCGAAAATAACGATGATATACTCGTTAAGTCCAACCACAGAATAAAACAAATTGAAAAAATATTCGTTACCTACCCATACGGCGAAGCCGAAGCTAAAAAACTCGCCGCCAAATCGTTTCGCGCGTTCAGCGAAGCCGAGCGCGAATCGTGGTTTAAAACCGGTAAAATAAACGACTTCATACTTATCGACGGCAAGCCGTATTATCAGCAAAATTTCATCGCCAACGTGCTTTTCCGCGATGACGAAATTTATAAAAAAGTCGATAAAAGCAAAAGCAAACCCTGCGAAGCACTTTACGATATCATATTCAGGCCCAGCGGCAAGAGCGTCTGCACCCCGCCTTCTATCACCAATATCAATCCCGTAGATTATCTTGGCGTCCAGACCCTTAAAGTGCCGCGCGGTAAACTCCCCAAAACCGGCCTTCTGCAGATGTGGTTCCCGATGCCCATACTCAGCTCCGCGCAGGCCGACGTGCGCTTCATATCTTTCGCGCCGCAGAAATATTTGAAATCCCTGCCCAAACCCGATACCGACATAAGCCTCGCCTACTTCGAAGTGCCTCTGGCCGAACTCAAAGAAGACCTCGATATCGAAATCAAATTCATGTACAAACGCTATGAACAGCGCTTCGTTATCGATCCCGCTAATTGCGGCGAATACGACGTCGAAAGCCCGCTTTATAAAAAATATACGCGCGACAATAAAAATACCGCCGTTACGCCTGAAATAAAAGCTAAAGCCCTCGAAATAACCGCCGGCGAAAAAAATCCGTACCTCGCCGCCCGTAAAATTTATTTTTACGTCCTCGACAATATAAAATACAGCCTTATGCCCCACCTGGCCCTCGGCGTTACCGGCATGCCCGAATCGGTTTACGTGCACCAGCGCGGTTACGGCGACTGCGGCGCGCAGAGCATGTATTTCGCGGCGCTCTGCCGCGCCGTCGGAATTCCCGCTAAATCCTCCGGCGGCTATCAGCTGATCCCCGGAATCGCAGGCCCACATTTCTGGGCGGAGTTTTATCTTCCGAACTACGGCTGGGTGCCCGTTGATACTTCGGTGGCCCAGATCATCGACCGCTCCTACGGCGCTACCACGACCCAGAAGAAGCTTTTTAAAGAATACTTCTTCGGTAATATGGACCCGTACAGATACAACATACAGCGCGAAACCGACGCCGCTCTGTCGCCCGTTTCCGAAGACCCCGTGTTTTTGCCCCTGGCGGTTCAGATGCCGGTCGTCAATTTAAAAGGCTCCAGAACTAACATGGAATTTACACTCCTTGAATACTGGAAGCAGAATATCGAGCCGGTATATTAATAAACCACCGCTTTAAAGAAAGGTTGATCTTAATGAAAAGTAAAACGAGGTTTTTTAACCTTTTAGTTTTTATATTTGCCGCGCTGGCTGTATGCTTTGACGTATCTTCGCTGCCGGCTTTTCAGCTGGAACCCTCGTTCAATGAGGTTTTCGGCCAGGCGCCGCCACGCCCCGCCGCCGATATCGAAGCGCTGCTCGGAAGATATGAAAATATTAACGACGCACGCGATTCCTTTATCGCTCTCGAAGACTCGAAAGTTTTAAAAATACTACGCGACGGCAAGTATTATAACCTTTCAAAAATTAACGGCATGCGTTATTCCGCCGGCGATTCACTCCCCGGCGGGATCCGCTCCGTTGAATTTTACGCGCCCGTCAGAAGCGCCCGGTTCCATTGCGAAGTTAACGGAACTCTCTATAAACAGCTTGTTTACGGCTCCGAAAACGGCGGGACTTATAAAATAAAACCCCTCAAACCGATCGGCGAATTAAAACGCGCCGCGCTTTCCGCCGGGCCGCCGCGCGAAGCCGACGCCACATGCGAATCTGAACTCGTGGACCTGAAAAGCCTCGGCGGTAACCTGATCTTCGATATCCGCTACGCCACCGAAAATAACTTCATGGGCGCTAAATTTTATGACTCGCCCGGCGCGTTTTTACAGAAACCGGCGGCTTACGGCCTTTTATATGTCGCCCGCGCGCTCGAACGCCACGGACTCGCCATGATAGTTTACGACGCTTACAGACCCTGGTACGTCACTAAAATGTTTTACGACGCGACGCCTGACGCGCAGAAAAATTTCGTGGCCGACCCGTCGAAAGGCTCGCGCCATAATCGAGGCACGGCAGTGGATGTCGGCCTTTACGATCTCAAAACCGGAAAGTTGATCGAAATGGGCAGCGGCTACGACGAATTCAGCGAACGCGCTTCGCCTAAATTCGAAGGCGCCACCTCTAACGCCCGCTGGCACAGAAAACTTTTAGAACGCTATATGAATAAGGCCGGCTTTACCGTTTACGAAGACGAATGGTGGCATTTCGATTATAAACTCGGCATAGTTAAATACCCCTTGATGAACGAAACTTTCGAAAAATTAACGGCAGGTAAAATCAAATAATTTCCAAAAAGCAAGGCGGTCATATGAAAATTTTCAAAGTAATAGTGGCGCTCAAGACGCCTTCAGAAAAGGGCCTGAACGCAGACTTCCGCAAACGGTCGAAAGACATATTCGACGCCGCGGATTTCTTCAACAATAAATTCGCACGCTGGAATAAACGCATATTCATAACCGATATCGATAACAGCAAGATATATATGCTTCTCATCAAAGAAGCGGGCGCCGACGCGGCCGTCATATCGCCGCTCGAAATAGGCGTGTTTTCAAGGTTTCTTTACCATGACAGGAAATGGGCCGAATTTTCCAGCGAACAGTCCAAACTTTTTAAATCGGTCATGTTCAACGAAATCGACGCCGCCGAAGCGCTTCATATTGTGGATGAAAGCCCGCTCGAAAAAGGCGACCGCGAAGGCGTGACCGAACTTCTTAAAACAGCCGAAACTCATGCGGCCCCGACCCCGCAGGCCGACGCCGCGGAACGCTCCGTAGAGGCCGGCGAAGAAACCGCCTCCGGATTTTCTTCGGGCAGACAAACCCAAATATCCGACGAACTGGCCGTGAAAACCTTTCAATTCCTTCTGGATACGCAGTATATAGGCAAAAGCAGCCCCGAAAAACGCAGGGCCGTAAATAATATCAAATCCATACTGACCGAATGGCTGGAAAAATAAAACCCCGATTATTCCATTTAAATATCCTGTTTTTTGATAAGGGAAGGCAAGGTGCCGATGGCCCCTTCCTTCCCTTAAAATCCCTTCCAACCCCTAAACTGCCTGACGCTTTATTGCCTTGCGGCGGCTGCTTTTCTGACGCGGCTTTAATTCGGTTTGCTTTTCTCTTTTTTTTGTTTTACTTTATTTAGCCTTTCTTTCTCTCTTCTCTCCTTTTCTATAAAATTTCTACTCAACTTTACTCTGCTCTAATTTATTATTTCTTTTTCTCAAATCTACTCCGTTCATCTCTGTTTTTTTATTTTGCAGACGCGCGCTTCGCTCGCGTCTGCGCAGCAATTATGGCGTTCAGTAAATTGAAATTATGGTTTTATGGTAAGCGTTTTAATTATGCCGCCTGATGTGGGAGTTTTTGGGTATAAAGGAATGCATTGATAAATCAGCTTAAAACAGAAGGGATAATAATATCTAAAAAAGGATAAAAATATTTTTGAATATTATTGACTTTTTTATAATATTTTGCTAAAATTAAAAGTAGGTAGAATATTTTTATTATTTTCTAGAGATGAGATGTTGAAAATATTTTTAAAGGATAATAAATATTTATCAAGGTGATAAAAGGTAGAGGCTGTTGTAAATTATTATAGGTTCTTTCTTGATTTGTGTGGATAAAATTTTTTAATCAAGTCTACACTATTCACTAATACCTGCCCGCATGAAATAAAAATGAGCCTTATTTTATAATTTAAAAAGGGGTGATAATATGGAATGCGTTGTTGAAAACATTACCGTATTTTTGGAGT
>JAKPTH010000476.1 GCA_029571125.1 bacterium | reverse complement strand
CCGAGAACAAAAATGTTTTAGAAGAATTTTAATTTTACCTTTGACAAACATCATATAGAGTGTTATAATCATTTAAGAAATTAAATGATTACTTTTCTTATTTTATTTTATTTAGTAGTGAAAAATTTCTTTTATTCAATCAATTTTTTTGATAATTCAATTACGCTTTTTAGTATTTAGTATGATAAAAATATAAAAAATAAGCGGCAAATCAGGGGAGGTATTCTTTTTATGACGACCTATAATCTCGAGGCGCTTGGAATTCACAATGTGGCAAACGTTTATCGCAACCTTTCGGTTCCCGAGTTAATTAAGCAATCCATGGCCCGCGGCGAAGGCGAACTGGCTTCGAACGGGGCTCTTGTTGTGAAAACCGGCGAACGCACGGGACGCTCGCCTAACGATAAGTTTATAGTGGACGAGGGCAAGTACAGCGAAAAAATATGGTGGGGCCCGGTCAACAAACCCATGAAGCCTGAGCTTTTCAACCATCTGTACAAGCTGGTCACCGCATATCTTCAAAACCGCGACGTTTTTATTTTCGACGGTTTTGCCGGCGCCGATCCGAAGCACAAATTGCCGATCAGGGTCGTCACCGAAAAAGCCTGGCAGTCGCTTTTCGCCAATACGCTTTTCGTAAGGCCTACCGAATCGGAACTTCAGAGCCATATTCCTGAATTTACGGTAATAGACGCCTGCACAATGAAAGCGCTTCCGCGAATCAACGAATTGAATTCGGAAGCTTTCGTTTGCGTCAGCTTCACTAAAAAAGTCATATTGATAGGCGGCACGCAGTACGGCGGAGAAATCAAAAAGAGCATATTCTCGATTTTAAATTATTTATTGCCGCAAAAGAATATATTTCCCATGCACTGCTCGGCCAATGTCGGCGCCAACGACGACAGCGCTCTGTTTTTCGGCCTTTCCGGCACCGGCAAAACCACGCTTTCGGCCGATCCCGAAAGAAAACTTATAGGCGACGACGAACACGGCTGGTCGGATACGGGAATATTCAATTTTGAAGGCGGCTGCTATGCTAAATGTATAAAACTCTCTCAGGAAGCGGAACCTCAGATATGGAACGCCATACGCTACGGCTCGCTTTTAGAAAACGTCGTAATACATCCCAATACTAAAATACCCGATTTCAATTCCGAATTCATTACAGAAAATACCAGGGCCACATATCCAGTTGAGCATATTCCAAACTGCGTTATTCCCGGCGTGGGCTCGCACCCTAAAAACGTATTTTTCCTCACGTGCGACGCTTTCGGCGTTCTGCCGCCCATAGCGAAACTCGACGAAAATATGGCCATGTACCATTTCCTGTCGGGATATACCGCCAAGGTGGCCGGAACCGAAGCCGGCATAACCGAACCCAAGGCCACTTTCAGCACATGCTTCGGCGCGCCCTTCCTCCCCCTGCATCCGACCGTTTACGCTAAAATGTTAGGCGAACGCTTGAAAGCGCACGGCGCGACCTGCTGGCTCGTAAATACCGGCTGGAGCGGCGGCCCCTACGGCACCGGCTCGAGAATGAAAATACGCATAACCAGGGCGCTGCTTTCGGCGGCGTTAAGCGGCCATCTGAATAAGGTCGAATGCTATAAAGATCCGATATTCAACGTTTGGGTTCCTAAAGAATGCCCCGGCGTTGACTCTAACGTTATGGTTCCGCGCGAAACATGGAAAGATAAAGCGGCCTACGATAAAAAAGCCAGGGAGCTCGCTGCGCTGTTCAATAAAAATTTCGAACAGTACAAAGAATTCGCTACCGAAGAAATCGTAGCGTCCGGCCCGATAGCTTAACAGCCGGCGGCGTTTTTTTAAAATATAAAAGGCTATATAAATAAGCAGAAGCGCGCCAGGCCGCGTTTCTGCTTATTTTAAATTATGCGGCGCGCGGGCGGCGCTTAAAATATATCTTGACAATTTGACTTTAATTAATTATCATTTAGACGCATTTACGCTAAAAATGCTATTATAACATATTCGGAGGTTATGCTGGAAGTTATGAAAATCAATAAAATCGCAGTTTTATTTATTGCGGCTTTAATTATTGCGGCCGGTTGTCTTTCACCCGCCTTGTGTCATTCAAAAGAAACAGAAACTAAACCCGCTGCCGATAAAGCTAAAAAACCCGCGCCCGGAAATGCCGGCGTCGAAGAGATAACGCCCGACGAAGACGAGCCGGTGGAGCCCGAAACGCAGGAGCCGGCCGCCGGAAAGCCGTCGGAAGAATCGAAGCCGTCCGCCGGGGCGTCGAAAGAAAATAAAAGCGGCGGCTATAATTTCACCTACAGCGCCGAAAGCAAAGTCGAAAAGATGAGCCGCGAGCGCATGAAAGAAAAAACTTTTCTTGATAAAATATCGAACGAATTTTTTGAAATATACGTCGATGAAGACGATTTTACCGTTCTTGCTAATTTTCCGTTTGGAAAGGCGGAAAGCGCCTACAGCCTTAAATTCAAGGATGAAAATATCCTCGTAGTGACTTTCACTCATAAAACCGATAAATCAAAAAAACCGGTCCGCTATGAAATTCACTTTCCCGAGCCCACTAAAAAAGAAGTTTACGATTTCAGCGTACGCGACAAGCTCGAGCTTAACGTGCCGATAGATTTTTTCTACGCCGAACGTAAAAATTTCAGATAATTTTATTTAATGAAACGGATTGATTTTATGACAAATCCTGGTTTTTTTATGAGCCGCGCCGCCTTATTTTCGCTGGTTTTATTTTTAGCCTTATGTAATCCGTGCTTTAAAGCATCGGCTTCCGGTGAAGACGTCGGGAAAAAAACCGTTATAGCCACTTTTTATCCGCTGTATATACACCTTTTGAATATAGCGGGCGATAAAGTCAAAGCGGAACTACTGCTTTCGCCCGGAGTAAGCATACACGATTTCAACTGCAAGCCTTCCGACATAAAAAAAATATCGGGCGCCGATCTTATGATATTAAACGGCGCTTCTCTCGACGATTTCGCCATGAAATTCGCCGTAAATTACGCCGGATCGGGTTTGAAAACTGTGGACGCGTCTTACGGCGTGGAACTTATTTCCGCTTCATGCGATAGCGGCTGCGCTCACGGCCATGAAAGCGAAAAAAGCCCGGGCCATTCCCACGGCGGAGCGCAAAACGCTCCGAGCGATCCGCATACCTGGATCTCGCTTAAAAACGCGGCGCTTCAGGTCGATAACATCCTTAAAGCGCTATGCGAAACCGATCCGGCCAACGCCGGGTTTTACAGTGAAAATGCGGCCGCGTACGTTAAAGCTATCGCCGGCCTGGATAAATACGCCTCGGAAAAACTCGCGCCTTTTAAAGGGTCTAAATTCATGGTTTTTCACGGGTCGTTCGCTTATTTCGCCCGGGATTATTCTCTGGTACAAAGTTCCATTGCCGACGTTTTCGGCAACGCCCCCAAGCCGTCTAAAATTAAGGAAGTTTACGATCTCATAAAGGCCGGCGAAGTGAAGTTTTTAATTTCGGAACCGGCTTATCAAAATAAAGAAATAAAGGCGCTCGCCGAACAATATTCGTTGAGCGTGATAGAGCTCGACCCGATGGGGTCTTATAAGGCGGATGCCGCTTCGAAACCCGGCGCGAGCGAAAAATCATATTACATGGACGTTATGAAAAGCAATATAGATAAACTTGCCGAGGCTTTTAGCGGGGCGAAAAAATAGATGGAAATAAGCGTTGCCGGAGTGTCCTGCAGGATAGGCGAAGTGGAAATACTCAAAGATATAAATTTCAGGCTCGAATCGGGCTCTTTTGCCGCGATAGTCGGCCCGAACGGGGCCGGCAAGAGCACGCTTATCAAAATAATGCTCGGCCTTTTAAAGCCGGACGGAGCCGAAGCTAAAATATTATATGACGGCGTGGATGTGGCCGAAGTTAATAAAAGCCGCCACTGGCTGGGGTATGTGCCTCAGAATTACGCTTTCGACAGAAGCGTGCCTATAACGCTCGACGAGTTTTTTAAAATCACATGCCGCGCGGAAGACGGAGATAAATATAACTCGGTCCTCGAGTCGCTCAATCTTTTTAAATTAAAAAAACATATAATGGGAGGGCTTTCAGGCGGAGAAATCCAGCGCGCCCTTATCGCGTACAATCTTTTTCACGACAAGCGCGTCCTTTTTCTGGACGAACCGACTTCGGCTATCGATATAGAGGGAGAAGCGCTGGTATATTCAATATTAAATAATTTGAATAAAGAACGGAAAATCAATATAATTATAATATCGCACGACATCGACGCGGTTTTAAAGAACGTGGATACCGTAGTGTGCCTTAATAAGACCATACACTGCATGGGCGGCGCTTGCGAGATCCTCGAAGGGTCGATGATACAGAAATTCTTCGAAGGCCACCGCGGACTATATCAGCATGGAGGGTGCCATCACCGTTAATGATAGAGATTCTTCTTATGCCTTTCGCTCTTAAGGCTTTGTTCGCGAGCGCGCTCATAAGCGTAATATGCGCCTGGAGCGGAATATTTGTAACCATTAAAAATATGGCTTTTTTCAGCGAATCGATATCGCATTCTTCGCTGGCGGGAATCGCTATCGCGCTGTGGTTCGGCTTCGACCCTTCGGTGTTTCTGGTGTTTTTCAGCGTAGCCGTGGCCGCCGTGATCGCTCTTGTCGCCCAGAGCTCCATAGCCTCCCGCGACAGCGTGATAGGCATAGTCCACGCCACTATAATGTCGGCCGGAATTATTCTTCTGAGCTTTTTAAGGGGCGGCAACACCGACATAGCCCGTTATCTTTTCGGCGACGTCCTGGCGGTCACGAGCACCGACCTCTATATTTGTTCGGCTTTATTCGTTCTGGCCGCGGCTTACCTGGCAAAATTTTCCACGACGCACGCGCTTACCTGCCTTACGCCTGAGCTGGCAAAATTAAACGGAATCAACGTGAAAAAATACGATTTCATGCTTATGATACTTCTCGCGCTTATAATATCGGTAAGCGTAAAAATAGCCGGCGCGATACTGGTTACGGCGCTTCTGGTGATACCTTCGAACGCCGCTAAAAATATTTCGGCCAGCTATAATTCTTTCGTTTTATTGTCGGTCATTACGGGGCTAACGGGCGCCGTGGCGGGCGTGGCCGCTTCGATTTTTTTAGATTTTCCGACCGGGCCGTCGATAGTTCTTTTGAATTCGATAGCTTATTTCGCTTCGCTTTTCGCCCGTAATTACCTTAAAATCTCAATTTAAATCAACTATTTTAACTATTTCAAAAGCTTATCGAGCATATTGAAATATTCGGTTATTTTAGCCACGCTGAATTTGGCCATGATCAGGCCGAATTTTTCTACATCTATCGAAACCCTGGATCTCGTTTTTATGTCGCCTTCGCCGGTGAACGATGCGCTCGACGAATAAGAAACCGACGGGAAAGCGGTTATGAATTTAAGCTCGGGTTTTGTTTTTAAAAATTTATCGAGCGCGGAAAATGCCGCAGGGCAGTTGAGATAAAAAGTGAAAAAATGCCCGTCGAGAGGCGCTCCGCCGGTTTTGAAGTAAGCGGCCTGATCGAGCCTTTTAGCGGCGTTTTTTTCGCCCGCGGTAAAGCTTTTAAAAGCGTCCATGGAAGAGGTTATTAATAAATAATCCCCGCGCAGGCCGAATACTATATCGAATTCCTTGAAAAGCGGCGCGCTGATTTTTATTTTCGAGGCTTTAGCCTCCCCTGATTTTACTTCTGAAATTTTTATTCCCGCGATATTTTCTTCGATGACCCGCGATATTTTTTCTATGAATTTTTGCGCCAGTTCGGAATTTTTGGACTTAAGCCCGAGATACATTTCCGGAAATTCCATTTTTTGCCTGCCGGATAAAGCTTCGGGGTCTATGTTTATCTTTCCCAGCGCGTAAGAAGCTCCGCCGTCGAACCAGGAAAGGATGTCGTCTTTGTAGTCTATTCCGGTGGCCGTCAACAAAAGGCCCCTGAAGACGAATACGTCCGTTATGGCCAGGAATTCGTCGCTGAAATTGAGGTTGAATCCGATCATAAGCGATACGTCTTCGGGCAGGAGCGAAGAGAACGAAGGCGAAGGCGGCCTGACGGCTTTTAAAAGCGAAAGAGCGGCTTCGAAAGCTTTGCGCGCCGGGCTTGAATTGTTTGCGGAAGCTGCTTTGGCATGGCGAAGAAAAGAATTTATATCCAGCGAGGAAAAATCGTCTTCGAGTTTCGCGCCGATGAAAATTTCTTCGAAAAGCTCAGCGGCCGCGGTGTCTTCGGACGCAAAATTTTTGAGGTCCGCGTTGAAAAAGAACCCGGCGTCCTCGTTGAAATCTTTTAAAAGGTCTTCGCCTCCGTATTTCAGGCTTTTTTCTTTTTTCGCGTAACGCGAAACGAGCTTTTCCGCGGCGGAGGCGGCCGCGATATGTTTTTCTTTAGAAGGCGCGCTCGAAAATAAAACGGCGAGGTGGTTGTCTTTGACCATTATTGCCGTTTCTGCGGCTTTTTCGCCTAGAGACGCTGTCGCGATTTTAAACCCGGCCGGGTTTTCTTCCGAGACTTTTATTTCGGATGAGCCGCTGTAAATAATGTCGAAAATATCTTTATTGGTGTTATATATTTTAAGCGGCGTTTCGGAATTTTCAAAAGTGAATATCAATTTTGAGGAATATTCCTGATTGCTGGCGTTTTCGACCGCATACGAAAACGAAATCAGCGAAAGGTCCTTTAAAACAGCTTCGAAGGCGGTTTTAAAGAAAAATTCAACCATGGCGCTTTCTAATACGCTTTTAAATTCCGGAACGCTTTTAATCAAATCTGGGTCTTTTAATAATTTAGCCGCCATATCGTTTAATAATTTTTTATGCGCCGCGCTGAGGCGTATTTGAAAAGAAATGTTCGAATTATCGTCGATCAGCGAAAGCTGCTGCGGGGCGCCGGCATGCGCGGGGGCCAGAACTGACGATATGATAATAAAACAAAGAATGGCGATAATCTTTTTAGCGAAGCTTTTCATCTTTTCTCCTTAAAAATATTTTTTAAAAGCGCCAACGAAAAAATCTGACTATAAAATAGACTCGCAGAAGATTATAGTTTTTTTATTGTAAAAATCGTAACTAACGTTGTATTCGATATAAGCGCTTATGATTTCGTTTTTGATTTTTTCGATATCGTTTTTTGAATCTATATTTGTTTTAAATTCCAGAATTTTATCGTTATAAACTGTTAGAAGTTTAATGATTTTTGTTTGCAGCAAAGCTTTTTGGGATTCGTTGGCCGAAAGTTCCGTTTCTATTTTATCTTTATATTTTGCGGCCGCTTTTTCGATTTTAACGGCTTTTTCGTTTAATTCTTTTATCTGGCCTTTTTTTAATTTGCCGTAGCCGCCGCCGCTTAAATGGTTTATAAGCCATAGCAGATCGTTTGCGGCTTCTTCGTCGTAATTTTTTATGAGCTTCGATAATTTGACGGCGGCTTCGCGGTTTATTGCGCAGTAAATGCTTTTAAACCTTATTTTTTTATGGGCGTTTTTACTTTCGGCATTTAAAATCCTTATTTTTTCGATGAGGGCCAGCATATCCGCGGAATCATAAACGCTTCCACGCAGGGCGTCGCGCGGGTCTTCTTCGCCGCTTATAACGTAGCAATCGAGCTTTTTGCACTCAATTTCCGGAAGCTCGATTAATATCGCGCCGAAATCGTTTTCGCGGCAGAAATCGTAAAGCGTATCGGCGTTGTTTTTTATAAATATTTTAAAATCAGCGAGGATGCTTATATTTATTAAAACCGAATCGTAGTTTTTCAATTCGCCCTTTATCGAATTTTTTTTATCGGCGTAATCGCTTGACGGAAGATATAAAACTTTAAGGCCCGAAAGCGCGTCCGCCCGGCTTTTGTTTTCGGCCGCCGCCCTGGGCGCGCCGGAAAAAACGCCGCAAAAACAGATGAGCATTAAAACAGTTATGTAAGTAAAAAAGAATCTAATAAGCATTATACCGCTTCCTTAAAAAAGGAGCTATCCAAGTTTATATTTTTGGATAGCTCCTTTTATAGTATTTTATTGTTTAATTTTACTGAACGTCGGTGATATTGTTTTCTTTTATAAGCTTATTCGCTTTGTCTTTGCCGAGGATTTCACGGATGGCTTCGGTGCCGGTTTTATAAGGCATAACGCCCATCTGTTCGCGGGTTTTGACCAGAAGCTGAATGTCTTCGTCGGCGAAATCTTTCATAAGGCCTATTTCCTGGATTTGTTTGATCTGGCCGGCGGTTACGCTCGCTATATTTAAATAGGGGCGTTTCATGCCGAGAACTTTAGAAAGAAGGCCCTGCAGGCTCAATGTTTTAAAGCCTTTGACTTCTACCCAGAGATCGCGGCTTACGTTTGATGTGAGATTTTCCGATTTCATGACTTCGTTGAAAAGGTTTTCTTTATAAGCAGTCCATTTGGTTTTCACGGCATAGAAAGCTTTTTCGTCCATCTGTTTTTGCACGTATTTCAGTTTGGCCTGATAGTAGTCGAAGTATAACTTGCGCGCTTCGTTCGAAACTGTGGCGTAATTGGTGCCTTCGAGGAATATTCTGTAAAGCACCTGTTTATCTTCGTTAAATTCTTTTACCCAGCCTTTTAAGAATTCTGCGAAATCTTTCGGCTGATGCAGGCACATTACGGTGATCGATTTTCCGAAAGCGTCTTTAATGGCTTTTGAAGTAAGTATGTCGTAGAATATTCCGGCGATGGCGCCTTCGGTTGAAAGTATCTGCGCGCCGTTTTTAAGAACGCCGGTTTTCTGGCCTTTGTAATTCTGCCAGATATATCTATCGCGGCGGAC
>JAKPTH010000472.1 GCA_029571125.1 bacterium | reverse complement strand
GTTGATAGTTTCATTTCTCAGGCTGTCATAAGAATAATCGGTATAGAAATTGCCGCTTATCTTATCGCGTATCCTATAGTTATGCCTTAAAGTATGGAAATACCCCTTTTTGCTCTGGTTTTCCATATTGAGCGTACCAAGATGGTTTTCATTGAATTCATAGTCCCAGGCGAGCGTCTGGTAAAATCCTTTCGGCTTGGTGTAGCCGAGCTTGGTGTTGAATTTCTTTTCCTGCTTGCGCCTTAAATTCATCGTAACGTAGGGCAGCTTGAATATTTTCAATCCGAACAGGTTGTAGCTGGGCTTTTTAAGTATCATTTTTTCGTTCGGATAGATTATCGCTTCTTTGGCGTGTATGTTCCAGTGCGGATGGTCGAGATCGCACGAAGTGTAAGTTACGCCTTCCGGCGCCGTGATCTTGTTAGCCGATAATTCAACGCGTTTGGCCTTTGTAACGGTCGGATCGGAATAAACGACCGCGTCGAGCATAAACCCGTCGCCGGTTTTAATGCTGTACACTAAAAATTCGCCGGTTATCTTTTTAAGCTTCCCGCCCTGCTCCTGCCAGTAAACTACCTTGCCCTGAGCGAAAACGAGCTCTTTTCTGAGATCGGCCTCTATATTATTGGCTATAAGCTGCATTTTATCGTGGCGTACCTCGGCCGCGCCCTTGGCTACGACTTTTTCCTCTATGGTCCGGTATTCCACGTAATCGCCGTTGACGAAAATAGGGAGTTTCTTTTTAATATTGAACTCGTCCGGCTGCGCGGCGTTAGGCTGCTCGCCGGGAACCGGCATCGTGTACTGGGTGCTCAGGACATCGCTGCTGCCGCCTATCAGAGGATTATAAATCTGGTCGGTATTGAAACTCTGATAGCCCGTATTGAAATTGTTGTTATAATTCTGATACGAACCCGAGTCGTACGGCGGCTGATACGAGGTGATCTGCGCATAGGCGAATCCGCGCCAGCATAATATTAATGCCAGCGAGAAACCAATAATGGCCGATAATTTCGACCGCTTAACCGTATTAGCCAAAAATAAAGATAACATCATTGTTTTAATAATCGGAAAAATAATTTGATTCTTTAAGCAATATTATTTTTTAAAATTTTTATTATAAAAGCTAACTATAATGATTTTAAATACGATAAATATAATATGCAATTCGAATTAATCGATGAAATAATTGAAAAAATATCCGCCGGCGATTTCAAGCAGCGCTTAAAAGCCCTGCACGACCTTTCATATTTCAATTCGGAAAAGGCGTTTAGCGCCGTAATAAAATCGTTGAGCGACCCCGAAGCCAAAGTAAGGGCGCTCGCCGTTAATTCACTTCATAAATATTACTCTCAATACCAGAGAACTATAACTACCGAATTATTAAAGCTGCTCTCCGATCCTGACGGCGAAACGGCTTCGAACGCCGCCCACGCCCTAGGCGAAGCGGCCGATCCGAAAACGGTGGAAAGCCTCCTCAAATACCTGCGCGGCGGCGACGAAAGGCTAAAACTCTACGCCATCATTGCCTGCAGAAAAATCAGCGACGATAATATAACCGATGCATTAATACAAATAATAAACCAAAGCTCCGAAGCCGGGGATAAAAAAATCCTGGCCGCCGCTATAACGGCTCTGGGCAATAATGTTTCACCCGCCCACCTGCCGGTTATAATAAAACGCGGGCTCGAAGACCCCGACGCGCGCGTTAAAGCTTCCGCCATTGAGATTTTACCTAATTTAAAAATGGAAAATAAAGTCATAATAGAATTGATAAGGCCCATGCTGTCCGAAAATAACGCGCGCGTGGTAGCCAACGCGTGCGCCGCGCTCCATAAAGCCGGCGACGATACGGTATTCGACGATATAAACAGGCTTTTAAAAAACGAAAATAAATGGGTGCGCGCTTCGGGATGCTATATCCTCGGCGCCATAAACAACGAAGCCGCTTTCAAGCTGCTTTTAAAACACAGGGAAGATTCGGAACCGGAAGTCAGAATAAACGCCGCGCGCGCCATTTTTAATTATAAAACGGAAAAAGCCGCTAAAGCCCTTATTGAAATGGCCGCCGACAAAGATAAAAGCGTCAAAGGCGAGGCCTGCCAGCTTATTTTAAAGCTGCGCGAAAGCTACGCTTTCTGGCCCGTAATCGAGCTTTTAAAGTCCGGCGATAAGACGCTTACGTTAATGGCGGCCAGCGTTTTATGCAATATAGGCGACGATGCGGCCATACCGGTTTTAAAGGACGCCTGCGCCAGCTTCGCCGAAGGGCCTTTTAAAAAAGAGCTCAATAAATATCTTCGCATTTTAAATGAAATCCACGATAAAAAGAAAGTAACCGCCCATACGGTGGCCACATATAGAGAAACGGCCGAAACCAGAAGAGACGCGGCGTCCGGCGAAGAAGGCGTGGCCATACCGCTCGAACTGCTCTTAAAGCCCGGCGAAGAAAAAAACTTCGCGCACATCGTCGTCGAAAAATTATTCCATAAATCACAATTCTTAAGGGAAGAAGCCGCTTTCGAGC
This sequence comes from bacterium, assembly GCA_029571125.1. Classification (GTDB taxonomy): domain Bacteria; phylum Muiribacteriota; class UBA9980; order UBA9980; family UBA9980; genus UBA9980. The sequence continues at coordinate 10,715 of JAKPTH010000472.1, read as the reverse complement.
TTTCATATATCAACTCGAAAAAAGCCGTATTCGCGCTTTGCAGAGGGCTTCACGACCCGGTCGCTAAAGTGCGCGCCGCATGCGCGCGCAGCATATCGCGGCACTGCATGAAATACCCCGAACTGCTGCCTGAAATTAAAACCGCCCTTATAGAGCTCTTATACGACGACTCCGGCGAAGCGGCCCAGAACGCCGCCATGGCGCTCGGCTTGATCCGCGATAAAGACACCATACCTTCGCTTCTTGAAATACTGAATCACGAAAATCCCAATACACGGCTTTACTCCGCCATGGCGCTCGGCAGAATGGCCGATAAAAGCGTCAGCCGGCCTTTAATCGAACTATTGAGCAAAGAAGAAAATAAAAAAGTCCGCGCGGCGGTCATTACGGCGCTCGGATTTATCGGCGACGCAGAATTTTACGACATAATCCTCAAGCACGGTTTCGAGGACAAAGACCCGCACGTGCGCGCGTCGGCCATCGAAGCTCTCGCCAGGCTTAAAATCGCGCCCGATAAAATATCGGGCCTGATAAAAAAAGCGCTCGGCGATATCAATAACCGCGTCATAGCCAACGCATGCCTGGCTTTGTGGAAAATAGGCGACCTTTCGGCTATGACATACGTGACCAAACTCGTTAAAAACCCGGACAAATGGTACCGCGCCTCCGCAAGCTACGTGCTGGGGCAGATAGCGAACGTCGAAGCGGCCAATATTCTTTTATCGCTTAAAAACGATTCCGACGCCGACGTCAGGCTTAACGTGGCCAAATCACTGGGCAATATCAAAACGCCGAAGGCCATAACCGCGCTTATCGAAATGCTCGACGACGAGGACGAAGTGGTTAAAAACACAGCCTACGACGCTATAATAAAATGCGACGATAAATTCGCGTTCTGGCCCATGGCGCAATACCTGAAATCGGAATACGAAATATTAAGGTTCATGGCCGCCGTCGTTTTATGCAATATCGGCGATCTGGCCTGCGTGCCCATGATACTCGAAGCGCTGGCCATAGAAAGAAACGCCGAAGTGAAAACGGAAATAATGAAATATCTGACGCTTCTGGTGCATAACCAGCCAGCGGCAGCGCTGAAAGAAGTTTTCGACGAAAAATACAATAACCAGAAAGCCTGCGAAGAAGGACTCAAATTGATAGAAAATATAGACGTGTCCAAAGAAATAAAAATACAGCTCTATCAGGCCGCATCTAAAACGCAGTTTAAAAAAGTGGCCGAAGCCGCCGCGGCAAAACTCGAAACTCTAAAATAACCCGCAGCATATCAAAAATCGCTTTTCAACCGCACTATAAAACTGAGCCAGTTATTTCCGCGCCCTAATTTATCTATATTTTCAGTTATATCGAGTATGTCGAACCGCGGCTTTACAATATTTTCAATCTCGCGCCTTGAATAATAAGCGAAAAACCTGCCCATGGAGTCCGCCGACTCGCCGCAGCCTTCCTTCAGCGAAAAGAAAAACACCCCGCCGAATTTAATTTCATTAAAAAATTTAATAAAAACGCTTTTTTTAAGATGCAGCAAAGACGCGCTGGCGAATATATGCATGATATTTCTGCGGGCGATAAATTCATTGACCGCGGCCGTATCTTCGATATTAATGTTATATATTTCAGCCCCGGTATATTTTTTAGCAAGCGATATGAGCTGATCTGAATAATCGGCTCCCACGGCTGAATATTCCTTTTCTATGATATATTTCAGGCCGTTGCCGGAACCGCAGCCCAGGTCTATTATAGTTTCATTCCTGTCTTTTATGAAGCTTAAAAACCGGTCTATTTGATCCGAAATCACTATATTTTTAGTGGTTTCAAAGTAAGAACCGGAATTTTCAGTGTAATATTTTAACGTTTCATCCATAAAAGTTCCTTTGAATGATTTTGCCGCTTCTTTATTTACTTTTTGGCATAATTCAATATAATCATTAACGGCTTCTTTAAAGCTGTTTTTAAGTTCTGAAACACTTTTCCCTTCAAAAGTAACCAAATTATTAATACCTTCTATTTTTCCATAAAACATATCATCTTTTGAACTAAAACGGATGACGCCTATGAATTCCTTATAAGTTAAAACATCTTTCATAATAAAACTTCTTGATCTTTTAATTCCTGATAAATTACTTCAATTTGATATGATTTTAGCTCATTTCCAGGATGAAGTTTATTTATCCGTATAATAAGTTGAGTTTTATAATTTATAAACGCTATCCTTTAAATATAATAGCATATATTTTTTTGATTTGAAACTATTATTTAGTTACTAATTGAAAATCATTATTTGATTTAACTTTTTTTAAAATTCAAGTAATTTTGGTTAGTTACTATTATTTAAGCTAAAAATAGTTTGATTCACAAAAACGCTTCACATAAAACCATAATGTCAATTTACCATTCGCCATTATTGCTGTCGAAACGCGCGCATGCGCGCGTTTCGGCAAATGAACTAAAAGCAATTTAAAAAGTTGATACAAAAATTTTGAGGCAAATCAGAAGAGAGCCTGATAAAATTAAATTAAAGCGCCCGGAACGAAAGCCGGCGCTTCGCAAAAATAAAGCGCCAGGCTAATTCGGGGTTGGAAGGGATTTTAAGGGAAGGGAGGGGCCTTTGGCCACTCGCCTTCCCTTATCAAAAAAAGAAACAAAAATTATTTAAACTCCGGTCTTGGCATATTTTTATATTTAGCGGCGCCGAAGCCTTTTAACTTGAATTTTAATTCGCGTGCGCGGCAGGTCATGCGGCCGTAAAAAGGCAGGTTATAGGAGGCGCAGTTATTGTGCAGAAAGCAGAAATCGGCGCATTTGATCTTCATTATCTTTTCCGAAAACTCTTCGGGCGAGTATAAAACGCCGTCCAGGAAATAATTTTCTATCGAGTAACCGAGCGCCGAATAAGTATCGGAAGCTTTGCCCGAATGTATCTTATAAAAATCCATGAAAGTTTTCCTGTCGGTCACCGCGCCGAATTTTTCGGGATTTTCAAATATCGGCGAACCCGGTTCTATCTGAACTCCCCAGCTCATCATCCGGCCTATATTTTTAAATCCGGAATCGATGGCGAGTATCATATCTTTTGTATCATAGAGCGTTTTAACGTTTTCAGAAGGTATTCCCATGGTGAAAAATATGTCGGCGGTTATATTATGTTTTTCTAATATTCCAATAGAATTAAGCAAATCGGCGTTCGAAAAATAAAAGCCTTTGTTTTTCCGGCGTACGTCTTCGTTGCCGCATTCCGGCGATATGGCCACTACGGAGTTTTTCAGGTCGAAAGTCGAGGCGAAGCTTTCGATGAAACCGGGCGCCGGCAGGGCGTAGCATTCAAAGTACAGGCCGCATTTGATCTTTCTTTTTCTAATGGTTTCGAAGAGATCTAGATAATAGCTCTGTTTTAGCGGATCGACGTCGAAGCACACGGCGAAGGTTTTGTAGCCGAAAGCCAGGCCTTCTTCAATGGTGTCCGCCACTTTTTCAGGATCGCGCCACATGACGCCCGAGACGAAATTCATCTTTTTCTGGTTGGGCGCGCAGCCCGCGCACCAGGTGCATGAAGTGACGCAGCCGCGGCCTATTTCGATAGGAAACATTTTAAGGCCCATATTGTTGTATTTGATATTATCGGCCATGGAAAGGTTTTTTGAATAAGCGAGCGGAAACGAAAAAAGCTTAATATAATAGCTGAAATTTTTAAGGAGCGGCAGCGCCGAAAATCTCATGGAATTGAAAGTCCGCTCGTCGGTAACGTAATCCTGATAAGCTCCGCCGGGGACGGAGCGGTAACGGCCTTCGCCGAAATCGCCGCCGGGCACGACCATGGACTTAAGCCTCGATTTGTTCGAAAGCATAAGATTTTGAATCACGGGCATGCCTGAGGATTTTTCAGACGCGCCCCCGCCGGTTATAACGCGCGTGAGCTCTATTATTGGCTTTTCAGCGTATCCTTTTATAACGCCGTCTATGCAATCGAAATCAGAAACTATCTGATCGGCGAAGTACGAAGCGGTGAACCCGCCGAGTATTATGTAAATATCGGGAAAGGCTGCCTTTATCTTGGAGGCGACGTTTATAACGTCGTAAGACTGGTAATGCCAGAAAAGCGGCATATAAACTACTTTGATATTATTTTTGGCCCTTATGAATTCGACTATTGAAAAATCATGATCGAGTATCCATTCGATGCCCATATGGACGATCTGAACGCTTTTGCGTTCGCGGGTCAAAAGGTCTGCCATGGCGAAAACGCCCATCGGAATATAGGTTATGTTCATAAACTCGTCGAGCGGTTTATAATAGTTTGAAAATTTTGGGACGTGTAAAAACAATACTTCCGGATTCGAATTCATAAATTAAAACCTTTCTGTAAATTTAAGGGCGCATTCGGCGTCATGTGAATAAAACTCAAACGCAAGGCAGGCTGTATTTTCAAACAGCCGGCCTGAATTCAATATTTTTCGATATCGCAGAACCTGGTCATTTCGATAAGCGCGCCGATGCCGTCGTGGCGCCAGAGCATTGTAGGCGCCGGCATTTCTCCGGCGCGGCATATTCTCGAAACTCCGAGGCGCGATAAAATATCGAACCAGAAAGCCTCGTCGTCTTTTAAAACGCATAGCGCCGCGTTTTGCGTGTAATTTTTAACCGTTTTGAGTATGGCGGCGACTTCTTGCGGCTCTTCGTAGCGGGCCAGGAATAATACGCGGTTAAGCGGCGACAGCGGAAATCTGGAAGGCTTTATGTCTATCACGGCGCTTTTACCGCTCGCGGTCTCGGATATGTCGCGGACGCCTTTTTCAAAATTCATGGAATCGATAAAATTGCGGCGCGAATAATTTTCAGAATCGGAAAGCGCGGCCGGCGGAATTTCTTTTTCAAGCGTTTCAAAAGCGCCCGTGAGATGTTTAATGAAGCTTTCAGCCGGAACGTTATTTTTAACGCAGTAAAAATATACGTGCGGCGCCAGGCACGCCCGCTGGTCGAAGGTAACGACGTCCCGCGCGGCGGCCGCGGCCAGTTCGTCGAGTTCCGAGGGGCTTTTGCCGGCGGTGAACCCTTCGCCTATAAGGCCGAAGCCGAGCCGGTGCGGATGCATAATCAATTTTTTAGGGTATCTCACCCGGCCGGCGAAATATTTTTCGGCATCGAGGCCGCCGTAGGCTATTATTATATTGGACGAATCTATGAATTTTTCGGTCAATTCGATATTTTCGGAACTTTTATAGCATACGGCCGCCGCGCACTGCGCTAAAAGGCTGCCGGCGTCTTTAAAGGCGCGCATATAAAGCGGGGTGAATATAGGTTCCGCGAAGGAAGTTTTGACCACCGCGGGATTTTTAGTCAAAAACGCGCGCATAACGCTCAAATGAGGAAGCGCCGGAATATTCGACGAAGAAACGGCGAATACGGGTCCGGCCGGAAGGGCGCGGCTGTATCTTTCGTTGCCGGCGTCATAAACGAAATCGTCTAGTATTTCGAGAGAGCCGAATTCATTTTTTAACGCCGCTGTCATCTGAGGCTTTAAAGATGAGCTGAATTCGAGATCGACGCTCAAAGCGACCGATTCGCGGGAAAAGCCGGTAACGGCCGAAATGGCTTCTATGGCCGATTTTCTTGAAGCGTTTTTTGCGTCAAGAAAAAGGCGGGAAACGCCGTCGAGTTCGTCTATGATGTCCTTTATTTTATAGCTTTCTAAAATTTTAAATGCGCTTTCATAAAAAGCCGCAAGCCCGGCGTCGAAAAACGAAGGCTTCAAAACATGTCTTGAAACCTCGATTCCGCCGTTAAGAACGGCCGTCGAAGTTTCGTAATGGCCGTCGAATATATCCGGTAAATAAAAGGAATCCATATCGCTCACTATCCGTTTGCCGCGCGCGGCGCAATTATTCCACCACGCGGGTATTGCACATTTTATCGTATAAAGTTTTCTTCGACTCGGTAAAGATCATCAGAACGCCTATAAAGAAAAACATGACCGAGGCCACGAATATAAATGATCGCTTTACGGCTGTGACGATATCCACGGGGCTGCCGTCGTCTTTTACAACGGCTGTCCGCGTGGCGATCTGGCCGGGCGAAGCGCCCCTGATTATCCAGAAAAACGCGAGATAAAGCGCCATAAGAATGAAAGGATATTCCATATTGATAGATATAAGCGATTCCGCAAGCCCGCGCGGGCGAACAAAAACAAATTCCCTGCCCACGTATTTCTGGGGATAATCGCGTCTCAGGCTTTCATAAACCGCTTCGTACTGATCGCCCTTCAGGCCCTTCAACTTGCTTTCGCTCAATATCTTATAATCTTCCTTGCCGATATACTGGCCGCCGAAAACTATCGATTGAACAGGCCACCATATCGCATAATAAATTATAAGCCACGCCGCCGTAAAAATTACCGCATCGATGACTCCTGATTTAATGCGGCTTTCCATGGTGGCGTCGTTGAAATCGTCTCTGCCTTTGGATTCTATTACGGTTTTCTGAGAAAAAGTCGCCGTCAGGCGCTTCTGGACCATCGTAACGTTTTCGCGGATTTTTTTCTCGTCAAGCAGCGAGCCTATGTTTTCGCCCCAGTTTTTTTCTTTTAAAAACCCTACCACAGCGGCATTCCATTCATTAAACTGCGCGGAGGATATGGCCGAGCCGTTTCCGGCCGATGAAGAAGGGCTTTTTTCGAAGGATTTTTCGACCAGCTGCAGAAGTTTCGAGGGAATTTCGGTCAATTTCTGTTTTTCGAGCGGTATCTTATATACGTTGACGGGTTCGGGAATACCTTTAAGCGTCTGCGGCCCGAGTTTTTCGGTCACTATTTCGTTGCGGTTCATCAATAAGTAAGTGGATTCGCTGATGCCGATGGTTCCGCCCGGAAAGCAGTCCAGGCCCTCCATGCGGGCCGTTATATTCACCGCGTCGCCGTATATGTCGTTTTTTTCTATGCTGACGTCGCCCGTATTTATAACCACGCGCAGCATCATTTTTTTAGCTTCCTCTTTCTGTTTTTTATTATATTCCCTCAAAAGAAGCTGAATTATTATAGAGCACACGACTGCGTCGGTAGCGCTGGTAAAAGTGCATAAAAAAGCGTCGCCTATCGATTTGACGATGGTTCCGCCGTAAAAGGTTATAACGGGTATCATAAGCTGGTTATGGCGCCTTATCAGCCCCACGATCTCTTCGCGCGACGACGAGGAGCTCGCGTTGGTATAACCCTGGATATCCGTCATCATTATGGATAAATTTTGTGATTTAAGACCCGCCGGCATCATATCACTTCCTTATATTCAAAAAAGATAATATATTTTACGCTTCGCGTATTTTTTATAAAACAGTCAATTTTCAAATTCAATCAGGCGCTGGAAATCAGATAAAGTCAATTCTTCGATTTGTTTATAAGCTCTTCGACGGTAAGCGAGCAGCCTTTCAGATCGCCTTCTTTTACGCGGCCGAGAATTTCGAAACCGCCTTCTTTATAGCGGCCCAGATCGTCGGTAAGGATAGCCACGGCGCGGTCGAAATTAGAAAGGTCGAAGTGTACGAGGGCGCCGGTTGCGCCTTCTGTGCCGGGAGCGATATAGTTCATGCCGCCGTCGAGCTTCATTACGAGAGTTCTGGCCCAGTGCGGATTACGCTTCGCGGCGGGGGCCGTTATGCCGTTGACCGCGTTATAAATATTGTCGTCGTAATACTGGGTCCCGAGTTCGCTCATGCCGAGAGCGTTTACGCAATATTCAGGCTTTATGTTAAAGCGGCAGGCTATCATTTTTACCATATCGGGCCGCGATATCTCGCGGCTTCTGCCTTTAAAGCCGCCAGCGTCGAGCGTTCTCGAGCCGGGCGCAAGGTCGAATTTAATGTCTTTTTCGGCCAGCCTATCTAAAACAGCCACCATAGCGAACGACGGAGCTATAATGACGGCGGGCGTCTTTTCGGCTTCGCACTTTTTAAGATCGGAAAGCAGCTCTTCGATTTTAAGCCCGTCGGGGCCTAAATAATGCTTGCCGCCCAGATCGCCTATATTTTTCATCACTTCGGTTATCCCGAAGGCCATCGTGAGATTGGGCATGGCTTCAGGAGAAGGAGCTATAAGAAAGAAACGCGCGTTAACGCCGTCGGGGAATAAATATTTTTTAGCGTTTTCTACTATCGCGAGCGACGTGAGCTCCGCGCACGGCTTGCTGAAGTATGCGTTTCCGCGTTCGCTTCCGCTGGTGCCGGAAGTTTTGAAGGTAAGGTATATTTCGTCTTTAGAATATATGAAAATATCGTCGGTCTTGAAAGCCGAAACCGGCATGGGCGGTATTTGAAGATAATCGCTGACGCAGGCCGGGGTCACGTTTTTTTTCAAGCAGTACCGGGCGTAATTTTCTATCGAATTATACTGTATTTTGAATAATTCAACCGCCAGTTTATTGAATCTGTCTTCGCGCTCTTTTTTAGGAAGCGTTCCGCCGTTTTTAATGAAGGCCGCGATCTCGTTTCTCAGGGATACGGCTTCGGGGTCGTTTGTTTTATATTTCATCGATCGATATCACACCGTTTCTATAATCAAGGATATTTAAGCCTCATATTATTATATCACATACCGCGGCTATATTCAAATATTATAATCCGCGCGCGGCGGTTTTATTCTATGCCCAGCAATTTTTCGTCTATCATAAAGGCTATCAGATCGTTCAATTCGATAAAGCTTATATTCAGAAGTTTTGATATTTCCTCGAAATCTTTTTTCGCCAGTATTTTATACTGAACGAAATAAACCATCAGTTTATCCATGAGCGGTCCGGGCGCATCCGGAAATTTCGCCCTCAGTATCTTTTTAATTTTAGCCGGTTTCGACAGTACGGGCGTTTCGTCGCGGCTCGAATCGATATCTATTTCGCGGTACCCTGTATCGGGGATGAAATTTCTGGCTTTATAAGCGAAAAGCGAATAACCGCCTGAGCGCTTTTTAAGGCGCATCACGTATTCGTAGGCCGAAAAAGCGGCGGTGATTCCGGCGGCAACGGCCCTGCTCACGGAATAATAAGGCCCGGTTATATCGCCGGCCGCGAAAACGCCTTTAATTTTAGTCGCGCCCGACGCGGAAATTTTCACGAACCCCGTTTTATCAAAAATATCGGCGGCCGGATATATTTTAACGCCGAAATCCGGCGCAAGTTCGAACGAATTATAATCTATAAGAACACGGTCGGCTTTTTCACAGCTGACCCTGCCGCCCGATTCGACCGCTATTTTTTCAAGCCGGCCGTTGCCGTAAAATTTGACGATCTTACCGAAAGCAAACAAAAACGGATATTTTTTAAAAGTCTTATCGTTCGTCAATTCTTTTTCGTCCGCGTCAATCAAAAAAAGCGGCGACATTTTATCGAAATCCGTTTTCAGGCAATTGACGGCTGAAATGACTAAATTTATAAGGTTCATCGAATATTTATTTCCATATATGATAAATTTCTTATCGTTGCGCGCGGCGTCGCCTATAAAACCTGATATCATTTTATTTATGAAATCGTAGCCCATATAAGTTATTTCAACGCCGTTGCCGAAAAATTGGATCTCGTTGGAAAGCGGCCTCATGCCGGAGGCTATTATAACGCTTCTGGAGCGGTAATTTCCGCCGCCGGCGCCGCTGAGAGTAAAATGCGATCCGCCGGCCGCTTTTTTTATTTTTACGATCCTGTCTTTAATTATGGGAATGTCGAATAGCTTTACGTCTTTGATCAGCCGGGCGGTAAGTTCTCCGCGCTCGAGGTGAAACGAAGGCCCGGTTATTTTCGTGCCGCCGAAATTCGCCAGCCCGCCGGCCGTTTCGGAGCATTCAAAAACCGCCGCTGACATTGGAAACGCGCCGCGCGACTTGACGAAACGGGCTCTCACCGCGGCGGAAAGGCCCGCCGGGCCGGCGCCTATAATAGCGGTATCGAAAGTGAAGTTTATAAAATCATTTCTTACAGGCAATATAATTCACCATCCCTCCGGCCGCCGCTATCCGGTAAAGGTAAATATCCATGAACGCTTCGGCCGTCTTCTTGCCTCCGGCCTGTTTTATAAGCGCCACGGCCTTTTGCGCGCGCGGCTCTATTTTTACTTCTATGACTGATTGCGATTCATTATTAAAATATTCGGCGGCCTTTATGCCGGGCGCAAAGCGGAACGCGAATATGGCGCAGCACGCAAGATTTCTTTCGAATATACGTGAAATTGAATCGGCCGCCACTATTCTTACACCGCTATTTTTAAGGGCTATAACGGTGGAAAATCTCGAAGACCCCAGGCCGAAATTTTCACCTGCGATTATAATTCTTTCCGGGTTTTTATCCGTATCTTTATTTTTCGGGCCGACATAATCGGAGTGAAGCCTGTCGCGGTTGATGGTAAAATTTGAAGGCGCGTGAATAAGGTCGGTATTGACGTTATCGCCAAAAAACGACGGCGCAAGGCTTAATATGATTTCTTTTTTCTTCATGACTTTAACACCTTCAGAAAGGATTTTTCATATTTTATATATAAAGCTCGCAGGGCGAGCCCCAACCTTAACCATTCACTATCCACTCTACACTATTCACTAATACCCGCCATATGAAATAAAAAAGAGCCGTTTTACTTAACTTTACGTCCGTAAATTTCCCGGGCGTCCGCCACGATTCCGGCGTAAGAGCTGTAAATGGCCGTCACGGCCAAAGATATATAAACCGACGAATCCGGCGGAA
>JAKPTH010000471.1 GCA_029571125.1 bacterium | reverse complement strand
GGGTAGTTGTGGGCAGGGCGCCAGACAAATTTTTTCGGGGACTCGTTCAAAAATCCCTCCGGGATTTTTGCCGCTCGTGCTCGGCTCTTCTCGCCCATCCATGGGCTCCAGAGCCTCCGCAACGCCCCTCAAAAATTTTGTTTGGCCCCTGCTACACGCTTAAAAACAACTTAAAAAAGGTTGATGAGCCTTATTGCTAATAATAAAACTTGATGCTGACTTATCAGCAAGCCATTATTGCAGCGCAGACGCGCGCGTAAGCGCGCGTCTGCAAAAAACAGAACAAAAAAACAGAACAAAAAAACAGAACAAAAAAACAGAAACAGAAAAATTAAAAAAGAATGCAGAAAAGAATTTGTGTAAATGCATGAAAAAAGCCTAACAAAATTAAAGCTACAGCAGAAAAGCTGGCACTTCATAAACATAAAGCGTCAGGCAAATCAGGGGTTGGAAGGGATTTTAAGGGAAGGGAGGGGCCTTTGGCCCATCGCCTTCCCTTATCAGAAAAACAAATCAGAAAATTAACAAAATTGACAAAACAGGCTTAATCTGTTATAATCAGCCCATGCGTTTTATGTCTATAGATTACGGTCTTAAGAGGATCGGCTATTCGATTTCGGACAGGACTGCCATAATAGCCGGCGAATCCAAAACGATACCCAGCGGTTCCGGCGCGGTTTCTTTTATTTACAGGCTATGCCTGGAAGAGGAAGTTACGAATGTGGTTATAGGCCTTGCGTTCAACAGCCGCGGCGAAGAGGGAGAAATGTGCCGTGAAGCCAGAAGCTTTGGTGCGGCGCTTGATTCGCTTATAACGGACGGTTCGGTAAGGATTGAATATTTTGATGAAACTCTTACTACAGCCGCTTCGCATAAAGTGCTTATAGAAGCCAATATATCTCGAAAAAAACGCAAGGATATAGTTGACGGCCTGGCGGCAAAGATACTTCTTCAAAAATATCTGGACGATTTTAATATGAAAGCCGGAAGACGAATTGGATAAAAAAGTCGAAAACAATAAAGAAAAAAGTTGTGAATTAATTAAAAAGCCTGAACTGGTCGTCGGCGCGGGCGACATGGAAAAGCTCAAAGTCGCGGCTCATTTTGGCGCCGACTCGATTTACTGCGGCGCGTCGGATTTTTCATTGAGAGCGAAAGGGAAAAACTTTTCCCGTGACGAGCTGGCTTATGCGGCCGATTATCTGCACGGCATGGGCAAAAAAATATATATAACCGTAAACGCCATAATGCATGAAGATAAGCTGGAAGCGCTCGACGACTATCTGGTTTTTCTTGACTCTATAGGTGCGGACGCGGTTATATTTTCGGACATGGCGGTTTTGATGGCCGCGCGCAGGCTTAAAATAAAGCCCAAGCTTCATCTATCGACGCAGGCATCCACCGCCAATTCAAGCGCGATAGAATTTTACCGTTCCAACGGCGTTTCTCGCGTTAATCTCGCCCGCGAGTGCTCGCTCGATGAAATAAAGCGGTTTCCGCGTTTTGAAGGTTTATCGCTTGAAGCATTTATTCATGGGGCGATGTGCGTTTCATATTCGGGCCGCTGTCTTTTATCTAATTTTCTGGCATCGCGCGGCGCTAATGACGGCGCATGCGCGCAGGCGTGCCGATGGAAATATTATGTGGCCGAAGAAAAGCGTGCCGGAGAATATATGCGCGTGATCGAAAATTTTGAGGGCGAAGGTGCGTACATATTTAACTCAAGGGATTTAATGGCTCTCGATCTTTTACCGCAGCTATACGGTGCGGGCATAAGCGCTTTTAAGGTGGAAGGCAGAATAAAGGGGCCGCATTATGTCGGGCTGGTTACGCGCGCGTACAGAAAGGCTTTTGACGCTTTCTACGCTTCGGTGCTGGGCGAAAAAGAGTACAATCCCGGAGCTGATATTTATGAAATGCTCGGATCGGTTTCAAACCGCGGGTACATAACCGGTTTTTATCTAAATAAAATAGACGGTGCCGGCCATAATTACAGTTCTTCGGATTACATCAAAACTTACAGGCTTGTCGGAGTGGTAAAAAGCGTTCTTGGCGAAGACGAATATCTTATATCGGTCAAAAATAATATTACGGCCGGAAGAAGTTATGAATTCGTTACAAACGGCGCTATATTTAACGCCGAAATCGCCATGATGAAAACGCCCGAAGGCGAGATAAAGCCGAAAGCTTCGAACCCCAACGAAGTTGTGATATCGCTTGATTCCGGGTTGGGAGCAAGGCTTTCCGAGTACGACCTTATAAGAGAGAAGAACTGCGATTAAATGAAATACGTTTTTGAAATGCCGCCCGATAAAATAATGTTTTTAGCCATGATTCTCGAGTCATATGAGGACGTGGCGGTCGTAACCACTGTCGAAGCCGGCGAAAAAACGGAATCGGCTAAACGCGCCGGCCGTTATAAGTCGGTGGTTATAGCTAACGTGGCAGATAATTTTGACGCGCTTTTCCATAAAATTATAGCCAGCCTGGACGACGGCGGGCTGAAAATAAAGCCGATCGAAATGAAAAAGGAATAGTTGTGGCGGTTTTTAAATATTATAAAGCTGAAAACGATATCGGCAAGCTTGGCGCCGGAGTCTGTAATATAAGCTGCGGCGGCGATAAATCAGTGACTCACAGGGCGATGATGTTTGCCGCTATGGCCGAAGGCGAATCGGCGATCGCCAACCCTTCGCGTTCTTTGGACTGCCAGGCTAGCGTTTCCGCTCTCGAGCGGCTCGGCGTCAAGTGCAGTTTCGACGCGCGCGCCAACAGGCTTTCGCTCAGAAGCGGCGGCTTGAAATCGCTCTCCGCGCCGCGCGGTTTTATCGACTGCGCTAATTCCGGCACGACTGCCCGGCTTTTAATGGGACTTGCGGCCGCGGCGGAGGGGTTGAGCGTTTTTATGACGGGCGACGCTTCGCTGATAAGGCGGCCGATGGGGCGCGTTGCCGCGCCGCTTGAAGCCATGGGGGCGCGGATTGTATTGAGCTCGCAAAACACTCTGCCTGCTGCGGTTTCGGGGAGAAGGCTCCGGGGAATCGAATTTGACAATATTTATAACAGCGCGCAGGTAAAGGCCGCCCTTATTTTAGCCGCGTCCGGCGCCGCAGGAAGAACCGTAATAACCGAGCGCATTCCGACGCGCGATCATAGCGAGCTGATGGCGGAACAATTCGGGCTCGAATTAAAAAAGACCGCGCTTAAAGGCGGCGGAGCGAGAGTCGCCGTGCGCGGCCCTCAGAAAGCGGTTCCGGCAAGCATAGCCGTTCCCAACGACCCGTCGTCTGCCGCGTTTTATATCGCGCTGGACGCTTTATTTCAGGTAGTTTACGGCAGGCGTCTTAAAATAAAGGCCGAATCGGTGCTTGTTAACGAATCCAGGAGCGGGTTTTACGAGTGCCTGTTCGATTCGGGGTTCGACATGATTTATACGGCATGTTCGGATGGTATGGTTGAAAAGTCTTGCGATCTGGAAGTGAATTTCGGCGGTTACGCTCCGCCGTCGCCGCAGATTATAGATTCTCCAGCCCGCGTGGTTTCGATGATAGACGAAATTCCTCTGGCCGCTCTGGCGCTAACATTCGCGCGGGGAGAAAGTTATATAGGCGGGCTTTCCGAGTTGCGCTTCAAGGAAACCGACCGGCTCGCGGCCGTAGCGGCCCAGCTCAATAAAATGGGCGCCAAAATAAAAGCTGGAGAAGATTCGCTGATAATACGCGGCGTAAAGAAGCTCAAAGGCGCCGCAGTGGATTCCGGCGGCGATCACAGAATTGCCATGACGCTGATAATCGCCGGGATATTGTCCGGCGCGGATTTCAGCGTGAGCGGATGCGAATGCGTTGCGGTTTCGAACCCTTCGTTTTTCGAAGACCTGAAAAAGATAGGGTTCGTTTTTCATATAGCGTAGTCTGCGGCGCGCAACAATATTATTGAAATCGAATATAGCTACGGGAAACGACTGCGCGGCATATTATTTCGGGTTAATTATTAAATTTGAATATTCTTAAATTAAAATTTATCGATATATCCAGAGGTGAAAAAAGTGGGAAATAAAACAAACAGCATTGCAATAGACGGCCCGGCCGGGGCGGGAAAGTCGACGGTTGCGAAGCGCGTGGCGGCGGAGCTGAAATTCGCCTGCGTCGATTCTGGCGCTATTTACCGTACGGCCGCTCTTTATTTTATAGAAAAATACGGCGACGGCGCTGAAAAAGCTATTGAAGACAAGGCGCTTTTAAAAGAGGAGCTCAAGAAATTCGATATCGACTTCAAGGTGGATCAGGCGCTCAACTTCACGGTATTGCTCGATTCGGTCGATGTCAGCTCTAAAATACGCACGCAGAAAGTTTCCAACTTCGTAGCGCGCGTGGCTTCGAATCCTGAAGTGCGCGAGAAAGTGAACGAGCGTCTCAGAAGCTTCGCGCTTAAAAATAAAGTGGTAATGGACGGCCGCGACATCGCCAGCTGCGTCCTGCCGGATTCGAAGCTGAAGGTGTTTCTGACCGCCGATGCAAAAATACGCGCCAAACGCCGTTATGACGAACTCGTAGCCAGGGGCGAAGCCGCCGATTTAAACGACATACTGGCCGAAGTGATAAAACGCGATGAAATGGACGAGAAACGCCCTGTGGCTCCGCTTGTTAAGACTGAAGACGCGCTACTTGTCGATTCGTCTGGTATGAACGCGGAAGAAGTTATACAACATATAGTCAAGCTGGCGAAAAAAGAATTTGAGTTATGAGATCCGAAGATATTTATTTTGCTATTTTCAGGCGCGTGGTAAGGTTATTATTCGCGGTTTTTTTCATCAGATATGAAATAGAAGGCGAAGAAAATCTCGAATTTTTGGTAAAAGATAAAGTGGGTGCGGTTTTCGCTTCAAACCACATATCCAATCTCGATCCCATTTTATATATGCTTGTAGAAACGGTGAATATACGCTTTCTGGCCAAAAATTCCCTGTTCCGCGTGCCGGTCCTCGGCTGGTGCATTAGAAAATGCGGGCAGCTGAGCGTTAACCGCTCCGCCGCCGATTCTCGCGCCATCAGAAGCGCGATCGACTATGTCAGCCAGGGCCAGGCTTTGTGCATATTTCCGGAAGGCACGCGTTCCGTCGACGGCGAGCTTCTGCCGGGCAAGCCGGGCTGCGCCATGATCGCATATAAAACGAGGGCAGTCGTAATACCCTCGGCCATATGGGGTTCGCATGAAATTCTTCCGAAGAATAAATATCTTCCCAGATTGTCTAAAGTGAAGATTAAGATAGGCAAGCCTATACATTTCGACGATTACTATTCTAAAATAGGCGGCGAAAGCGAAAACGAACGCGAGGCCTATGATTTAATGACCGGTAAAATAATGAATGAAATAAGGGAGCTGCATGAATCGATTCGTAGAACTGCTTAGCGGAGCCGGTAATTTTGAAGCGGCGAAAGCCGCCATAGCCGGAGGATGCGACGCCATCTACCTCGGGCTTAAAAATTACGGCGCAAGAAGGATGGCCGATAACTTTTCGATGGAAGACCTTGAAAAGACGGCGAAACTTGCCAGACAAAACCGCAAAAAAATTTATCTGACGGTAAATACGGTAATCAAAGACTGCGAAGTAAAAGATTTTATTGCGTCGGTCGCGCGCGCGCTTGATAGCGGCGCAGACGCGCTTATCATGCAGGATTACGGAATGATATCTCTGGTTTCGTCGGCGTTCCGGGACGTTAAAATCCACGCGTCCACGCAGATGAATATTCATAACGTCCCGGCCGTGGAGCGTTTGAAGAGCATCGGCGTCGAGCGCGTAATTTTATCTCGTGAATGCGAACTTTCCGAAATCGAAGCGATTTGTTCGAAAAAAATAATGGACGTCGAAACTTTCGTTTACGGCGCGCTTTGCTCGGCTGTTTCGGGCGTTTGCTATATGAGTTCGTTCAACAATAACCGTTCCGGCAACCGCGGCGTCTGCACGCAGATGTGCCGCCTTAAATACCGGGACAGAAACGATAATGAAAAATATTTTTTGTCAACTAAAGATTTTTGCGCGCTTTCGCATCTGAAAAAACTATACGACATGGGCGTATCCAGCTTTAAAATCGAAGGCCGCAACCGAAGCGAGGCCTACATCTATAATGTCACCTCGGTTTTCCGCGAAGCCATCGATTTGATCTACGCGGGCAAATTCGATCGTGACGCGGTCGACCGTCTGACGGCAAAAGCTTCTATGACATATAACAGAAAACTCACCCCGGCCTATCTTGCCTCGCGTAAAAGCGCCGATATCATTTTCAGCGAGCGCAACGCCAATAACGGCCTTTTAATCTCCGATAAAATAATCGAGTTCGATCCGCGCGTTAACTCGATGAAAGCGGCGTTTAAGATGAAATTTAATAAAAGCGACCTGCTGGAGTTTGAAAACGACCGTTACGAAAGAGTTTCTGTAAAAATAGACGCGATTAAAAATAAGAGCGATAAAGTGGTTTTTGACGCGCCCGCGCATGAAACCGTTTCCCTGGCGTTCAAGCAGATAAAAAAAAGCGATGAACTCGTCGATCTGACTCACTTTTTGCCGCGCAAAATTTATCTCACGCACTCGCAGGAAGCGTCTTCGGTTAAAAGCGTAAAAGCTCCCGATTCCGCTTTACAAGCGCCGCTTGTAGATTCGTCTAAACGCCCAATTGAAGTGGACGTTAAATTCAGCGAAGGTAAAATCGTCTGCGATATTTATTGCCGTCTCGAACGCTTCCGCTACAAACTCGAAGACGTCCAGACCTATAAAGCTGAAAAGCAGCCGCTGGGTGAGGAAAGCGTACGCAAAACCTTTCTGGCCTATAACCACGATAAGTTTTATCTGGCCGAACGCGGCCTCGATCTCAGCGTTAAAGGCGATATTTTCATACCCCTGTCGCTTCTGAAAAAATACGGTAAAACCATTTTTGAAAAATTCGAAAAGGATTTCTCGGCGTTCGAAGCCAAAACGTTCGATTCGCTTATGGCATCGCTCGACGTTACGCGAACCGCGGCGCCGCTTCCGGCTGAAGAACTTAAACCGGCGGCGGCCGAGTTCAGGCTCATGCTCTTCGACGGCGTGAACGCCGATATTAATGAACTGCCCGGCGCCTATAGCGAGTTTTCCCTCCACTATTATTATATTTTATGGCTCTTTAACAACGGCCGTCTCGAGGAGTTTTTTGAACAGCATAAAAGCTCAGCCGGTTGCATGATGATCGAATTGCCGCCTGTAGCTTTTCAATCGAAGATTCCGGTTTTTACGAAGATCGTCGAATCCTGCGTCAAACACAAAATCGGCGGGTTTATAGTGAACAATTCCGGCCAGCTGGATTTAATCAAAAAAATCGCAGGTGGCGGGCATTCGGCGTTTAAAATAACCGCGGGCGCCGCGCTGAATATAGTCAACCGCTTCAGCGCCGAATATTTCAGCGCTCTCGACGCGGCCGACGAAATATGCCTTTCTTATGAGCTTAACGATTCCGATATAGTCGAGTTTCTCGAGTTCGTTCTTAACTCTAAGCCGGACCTTATGTCTAAAATACGCGTCAGGCTCTACGGCAACATTAACGTGGCCAATTTCGCTTATGATTTTTTCCGTCAGAACGATAAGTATATCCGTACCAGATACGCCGGCAGCGAAGACCGCCAATATAAATTCGATAAATTGTCCTTTAAAAACGCCGTACATTACATGCTCGCCGTCGACGATGAAACCACCTGCGCTTTCAGCGGCGGCCTGCTTAATATGTGCCCGTACATTCAAAAGTATATGCGTTACGGCATAAATAAATTCGATATTTCGCTTTTTAATTATTCCGACTATTTCAAAAAGGATCTCGCCGAAATTACGGATTATATCAAAAGCGTTAAAACCGGGTTCTTCAGCGATAAAATAATCGAGGAACGCGGCATCGTTAAAGATATGACGCTTTTGTGATAATATAAACGCCGGGATTCGATGCGCGCCAGAAAACATCTACGGTTTTTGTCCGATGCTGAAAACACTTATTGGTTTTGGAGTTTCAGCGTAAAAAGCTGCCGTTCAACTATTTGATTTTTATACCGATATAATATTAATAAGAATTACTTCGGGGGTTAATCGATGAATAAGAAAACAATTCATTTAATAAAAAAAATTACGCTGACTATCATTTTTTCGGTTATGTCTTTCGCCATGCAGGGATGCTTTTCTGATAAAGGCGGCGGAAGCCAGAACTCGATACTTAATTTATCCCCGCAGCAGCAGCTTCACGGCGCCATCGTCACGCTCGAAACTGAAAAAGTCATATATGACGAAAGTAAGCTCAATAACAATATCTCCGTTTTAGACCGCTCCGCCACGGGCGCTTCCGGTCAGACAAAATACGAAATAGTTTTTTTTACAGCGCTTTATAAATCATATTATATCGATCTTATGTTTAAAAAAGGCAATTTCAAATCCAAGCAGATTTTCGATTTGCTCAAAGCGTCGGAATCCGATCTTAAATATTTCGCCAAAGCGAATTATCGCACCGACGATTATCATCTTATACTCGGTATTTTCAATTCCATCAGAAATTTTATCCATGCCGACGAAAATGAAAAAAGGCTGGTTTATAAACGCGCTAAGAAACACTTTGCAAAACTCTTTCGCGACGGCTTCTTTTATACTTCCGATTTTAAAATAGGCGGCGCGTTTATCTCTCAAAACGACGTGCGCCTTTTGCAGATCGAAAATGAAATCCGCTATGAAAACCCTATCGAGGCTTTTGATTACCTAAAAAAACTCGACGCCGAATCCGAAGATTTCAGCGATAAAGCCCAGTATCTCATTAAAAAAGCCCAGCTGCTGTACCTTGCCGGCGAAATTAAAGAGGCGCTCGATCTGATGAATGAATTCAAAACTAAAAAATATCTGAGATCGCCTTATTACGACGAAGGGCTCTGGGTGCTTAAAGGCATTTATGAGACTCTTTCGGAGGACGACGATAACTTTTCGGTAGATATCAAAGTGGTAAAAAATCTTTTGAAGGAATGCGGCGGTTTTTACAGTAAAAGCGGCGTGCTAAAACTTTCCGATTACCTGCCGAAACTCTCTGAAACTTCGCAGGCGCTTTTTAAAGCTTCCTGCCTTTACTACAAAAGTAAATATAAAGAAGCCGTCGATATAATGTACGACCTTTTAGATTATCCCGAAGCCGTCCAGCATAAATTTAAAAAGCAGGACGCGAATCCGGATGAAAAACTTAAAGCGCACAGAATACTGCTTCGCTGCTATGAGAAGATGAAAAAGATTTCCCCCGATAAGCTCGAAGAAGAAAAGACGCTTGCGACAAGCGAATTCGATACTGAAGAAGTTATTATAGATCTTGAAAAACTTATAGAGCTCGAAAAGAAAAAACGCGGCGAAATCGTTTATGACACCGAAGAAGTAGCCGCAGCGACAGGTGAAGTTTCTCTCGAGAATACTTCCGAAGTGAGCCTCGATACTAAAGAAGTGAAAGCACCTGCTAAAAAGGAAAAGAGCGTTTCGCAAAAAGCTAAGGAACAGCTTAAAAAAGAGGCCATGAAAGAAACCGCCGCCATAAGCGACGCTACTAAGGAAGTAAGCGCCTCCGAACCCGAACCGCAAAAAAATACGGCCGAAATCAAAATAGAAGAAGATGCAAAAAGCTCTTCCGGAGCTGCCGGCACATCTGAAGTCAAGGCGGTAAGATAATTTAACTTCATATACTTTTTAATTAACCGTTAAAACTAAACGGGCCGAGCTTATAGCGCCGGCCCGTTTAGTTTTATTATTATATTTCTCGCTTATTATTCGATTAACGTTTCACTCTGTAGCCGTAATCTTCGGAAACGTAACGGCCGATACTTTTGATCTTGGCCGTGATGCAGTTTATACACTTGAAAGGCGAGTCGTTTATGCAAATTTTACCGGGGTACAGTAAATACTTTTTGCGGTAGTCGCCCTCTGTCACATTCGGCATAACTACGTTCGCGCCCGATTGCAGAGCTATCATTCTGCCTTCAGGATTGAGCGTTTCCATGGCCGTAGTCGCCGGAATATTCACGTCAGGCATGAGCAGCCGCGTTATGGCCAGCATTTTGATTGCTTTTGTAAAAGTGCCGCCTTCGGCGGCAGCAAGCGGCGTGTCCGGATTGGGAATGAAAGGGCCCATGCCCACCATATCCGCCCCGATTTCGCCGAAGAATAAAATGTCGTCGGCAAGGTCTTCTACCGTTTGATCGGGAAGCCCTATAAGGCTTCCGGTGCCAAGCTCGTAGCCCAGGGATTTTAAATCTTTTAGGCAGCGGATGCGATTGTCGTAATCCATATCGGGATCGTACTTTTTATAAAGTTCGCGATTGGTCGTTTCAATGCGCAAAAGGTAACGGTCCGCGCCGGCTTCGCGAAACGCTTTATATTCAGCGTAAGGCCTTTCGCCGATACTCAATGTTATAGCGACGTCGAGCTTTTTAATCTCCGTAATAATTGAAATCATTTTATCGGCGGTGAACGACATGTCTTCGCCTGACTGCAGTACGACCGTTTTATAACCCATCTTTTTAGCGTTTCCGGCAAATTCTATTATGGCAGCCGCGTCCAGGCGATAACGCTCGATTTTGCCGTTGGAACGCCGTAAACCGCAGTAGCAGCAGTTTTGCCGGCAGTAGTTGGAAAATTCTATCAGCGCCCGAAGATGGACGGCGTCGCCTACATATCGCTTTCTCACGCGGTCGGCGGCCTTAAACAACTCTTCGTTTATGGCGTCGGTAGATAAAAGCTGTATTATTTCGGATTTAGTCAGCTTATGCGTCGTTTCTGCTTTGATAATAAGTTCTTTCATTATCATTATGCCTTCTTTTCCAGGAGCTTTTATGCTCGGTTTTTATTGTATTTCCACTTTAAATATTAATGGCATTTTTTGCTATGCCCTATTTTACTATTTTTTTATGAATATTTCAAGTTATAATTATGACTGTTTTCGTTAAGAATTATAGACGCTTTGGAATTTTTTTAATAGTGTGGATAAAATATAATAAATACAGCTTTTTAAATTTTGTCCGGTAAATTAAATTAAATTTTTTTTGATAAGGGAAGGCGATGGGCCAATGGCCCATAAGCGCTAACTTAAGCAAAATATTTATTGCGTTGTAAGTTCCTTTTTCGCAATGGTTCTGACATGCTTTTGGAAATATTTCCCCAATTGTTTAAACATTCTTTTAGACTTAAGCTCGGATTTATAGCTTGTTTTA